>CAINVS010000094.1 GCA_903854205.1 uncultured Bacteroidota bacterium
GGGGAGGTTGTTTTTGAAAATTCAAAATACCAAAGCACTATCAATTGTATTTCAATTGATTAGCGTAATTATTTTGTATTTTTTGATTTTACCCGTTTAATAGTGAAAAAAAATCTAAATTTACGGCGCAAAGTTATTAACTTGTCCCAATTATTCGTCTAATTATAAAAATACCACAAAATTATGACATACCGTATAGCTAAAAAACTTGCTATCGTACTGTTGACATCGGGAGCTTTTGCCCAACAGACATCGGCGCATTATTTTCCATATGAGCGTCCCTGCTTAACCTGCCCGAATCATATCCTCACTGAGGATCCCATTCTGTTTACTATAAACGGTAAGGAAGTCAGGGTATCTGAATTCACTTATATCTATAACAAAACAAATGGAGATAAGGCCGATTACTCTGAGAAATCATTGAATGAATATCTGCAGCTTTATATCAATTTTAAATTGCAGGTAGAAAAAGCTGTTTCTATGGGCCTCGACAAAAATGCCGAAGTTCAACGCGAACAGAATCAATACAAACGTCAGCTTTCAAGTACCTATCTTACAGATCGGGAAATTACTGAAAAATTAGTAAGAGAGGCTTATGAATGGTCAAAAGAAGATCGTCGAATAAGCCACATACTTATTCAGCTTAAAGAAAATGCTAATGACGAGGAAGTACGCGAATCCTTTGAGCGTGCCCAACGTGTAAAAAACCAGCTCAGCGCAGAAAACTTTGTCGATATGGCCAAACAGCACTCCGATGACAGTTACAGCAAAAACAGCGGCGGCGATTTAGGTTTTTTCACCACTCTCCTACTGCCCTATGAACTTGAAAAAGCAATGTACAACACTGCAAAAGGTTCAGTTTCAAACATAGTGCGCAGTAAATTTGGTTTTCACATCATCAAAGTCACTGAAGTTCGTCCTGCTTACGGACAGGTTCAGTTGGCACATATACTCCTTCGGGGCAATGATGATCAGGCTAAAGCACAGGCTGATTCACTCTACAATGAATTGAAAGTATCGGACAAATTTGAAGAATTTGCCACTAAATTTTCTCAAGACAATTCAACCAAATCACGAGGTGGTATTATAGGTTGGGTTGGCATTAACCGTTTCCCTGCCGATTTCGAAAAAGCTATCTTTGATCTTTCAAAAGATGGTGCAATCTCTGCTCCAATAAAATCTTCTTCCGGTTGGCACATACTAAAACGCATCAAGGCTGTTAAGAACCCTACTTATCAGGAAGCCAAAGGGGAACTGACCAATAAAATAAAACAAAATGAACGCTTTCAAATCATTCAGGATTCACTGACTTCCCGTATCAAAAGAGAAGCAGGCTTTCAGGCTGACGATGCTGTTCTGAAGTCGATGCTCAAAACACTTGAAGCTGATGCAACCTTCCTTCAAGGCCGCTGGAATCCTTCTGCTGAAATTATGGCAGATGAGCGAGTTCTGTTCAGTGTCGGTGACAAAACAGGTACAGTTAAAGAATTTGCACAATTGGCACAGCGTTCACCAAATGAGCGCTTCTCTATGAATCCCCGTACCACCGATGGTGCTGTAACACGTATCATGGATAGGCTGATTGCCCAAAAATGCATGGAGTTTGAGGAAACGCAATTGGATAAGAAATATCCTGAATTTAAAGCGCTGATGCGTGAGTATGAAGAAGGAATTCTGCTTTTTGAAGTTAAAAAACAATTGGTTTGGGACAAAGCTTCAAGTGATGAAGAAGGCCTGAATATATACTATGAAGCTAATAAAAGTAAATACCAGTGGAAAGAAAGAGCAAAAGTTAGTTTTTATACTGTTCGCAGTACTGATGTTAAGTTGCATAAAAGCATCATAAAATCTGCTAAAAAATCAACTTCTGAGGCAGTAAAAGCTATCTTTAATAAGGATAATGCTATTGTTCAAACTACAGAGGCTACCTATGAAAAAGGTAAAAATAAAGAGGTTGATGCCTTGAAATGGAAAGCCGGCAGCTGCAATAAAGGCTACAGCAAGGATGGTTCATTCTATTTTACGAAAATTGAATCAGTTACACCTGCAACAATCAAAACTCTAAAAGAATCTCGTGGATACGTTGTGGCAGATTATCAGGATCAATTGGAAAAAACCCTAATAAAATCACTGCGCGAAGAATATAAAGTTGAAGTTAAAGAAGATATTTTGAAAGCTATGGTGAAAAAGAAATAATAAAATGACTGAAATCTGATCTTTCTTTCAGTTTGGTACGATATTAACGCCTGCTTTTCGCAGGCGTTTTTTTTGAGCAGCTACAGACCTTTTTTAGTAATTTGGCGTTATTCATAGATACCATACAATCGATTCAATTATGAGAATTTTTCAGCTATTCCTAGTTTTTATTAGTTTTTTCGGTCCCCTTATAGCTCAAAATGAGCCTTTAACCAGTAATTTCCTTTTTACCGACGGGCTTTATACCAATTTTTCGGAATTCAGTTCAAACAAACCTTCTATTTTAATTGATCCATCAAAACTAAAATATGATTTGATTGGAGAAGAAAATGTACTAATTTTGAAGCCTGAATCTGAAGCAATGCTGGATAGCTTAGTTTCCGGTACACCTTGGGGAATTTGTATTGGCCAAGTTCCTTATATTCGCACTGATGATAAACAAGATAACAGACTTTATTATGTAAAACTGCATGTTGTGGGAAAATTGAGCTACTTTTATTACAAGGCATTCCGTGAAAAAGAAGTAACTATGTTTGTCCACAATCCTTATACCGGAGAGCGAATCGGCAAGAAGAGTATTACAAATAGGGATTTGGTATTTATACAACGTTTGCTGCACTTTCAGACCGGTGAAACCATTGACTTCAATTATGATAATTTAAAGGCTTGGACAACCGATGATAAGGGTCTTTCAAAATCATTGGACGAAATGAAACCCGAAGAACGCGAGGGGAAATTGTTTAAAACTTTGTTGATTTACAATGACAGAAATCCGGTTTATGCTAAATGATATTAAAAGATAAAAGGGCCGGAGAACACTAGTATGTCCAGTCTACGTCTTGAACCTGTAAACATTGGCAAGTACCAGCGACCAAATACCAGCGACCAAATACAAGTTACCAAGTACCTGACATCAAACATATTCAATATCATACACTCATGTGGAGTATCTTTCTTAAAGAAGTAAATCTATTTCTAAGTTCATTGGTTGGCTATATAGCCATTGGCGTTTTCCTTTTGGGAACGGGACTTTTTATGTGGGTTTTTCCTGATTACAGTGTCATCAGTTATGGATTTTCCAGTATGGACAGCCTTTTCAGTATGGCTCCGTATATTTTTCTTTTTCTGATTCCGGCAATTACCATGCGCAGTTTTGCGGAAGAGATTCAGACAGGGACAATAGAACTATTGGCCACCCGCCCACTGAGCGATTGGCAGATACTGATGGGTAAGTATCTTGCCTGCCTGTTTCTTATTTTTGTGTCTATTTTGCCAACCTTTATTTATTTCTTTTCCATTTGGGAATTGGGCCTGCCCAAAGGCAATCTTGATATTGGTGCAACCTGGGGGTCATATATCGGTCTATTCTTTTTAGGCGCAGCATTTGCAGCGATTGGAATTTTTGCATCTTCCATTACAAAAAATCAGATAGTGGCCTTTATTTTGGGCCTTTTCCTCTGCGCATTTGCTTATGATGCTTTTAGCAGTATCAGCAGATTGCCCATCTTTTTTGGCTGGGCCGACACTTTCGTTGAAGGTCTGGGCATCAATTTTCATTATGCCTCCATTAGCCGTGGACTCGTTGACAGTCGTGATCTGCTCTACTTCTTCAGTATTATTGCTGTTTTTCTTTTTGCAACCAAAACTGCATTGGAAAAAAGAAAATGGTAGTTCATCCTCAATGCAATTATTGAATTCCTATAAGAAAATCTGACCTGAGGTCATCCAAATATTAACATGAAATCTCAAAAACGCATTCAATCGCTTAGTTGGCTGGCAATCGTATTGGCAATCATTGTTGTAATAAATATGCTGGGAGCATGGGTTTATACAAAAATAGACCTTACTGAAGATAAGCGTTTCACAATGATGAAGGCAACCAATAAACTTTTGGCAGCGCTCAAAAAGGATACTGCTGCTTTTACAATTGAACTTTATCTTGAAGGTGAGTTTCCTTCAGAGTTCAGACACCTTCACAATGCAACAAAAGACCTTTTGAATGTTTTTCGCGAACGTTCAGGCGGACTCATTGATTACCGCTTTGTGAATCCCTTGCTTGGCAATGATACCGAGCGCAAAGAAATGCAGCAGAAATTGGGTAAACAGGGCATTATGCCACTTCAGATTACAGACAAGCGTCAGGCCCGAGTCATGCTCGTTTTTCCCTCAGCCGTAGTAAGATATGGCAATCAGTTTCAGGTAGTGAATCTTATCGAATTGGGCGACGGTTATTATCAGCCTTCCGATATCGATGCTTCCATTAACTTTTTGGAGTACAAATTTGCTGTGGCAATTCAAAAGCTCAAACTGCGCACACGCCCCCGTGTTGTACTGATGACGGGACATGGCGAGTTGCAACGCCCATTTACCAATGAATTTGAAAAAGCACTTTTCGAATATTACGATATTGCAAGAATGGATCTTTCACAGATCAATCAGATCGATTCCAATATCAATTTGGTGATTGTGCCCAAACCTACGCAGCCTTTCAGTATGGACGATCAGTTTAAAATTGATCAGTACGTTATGAATGGTGGTCGAATGATCTGGCTCTTGGATGGTTTGAACATGGAGGATGACAGTTTGCGAAATCAGAGAGGACAGTCCGTTCCTTTTGAAAACAGCACCGATCTCCAGAAATTGCTCTTCAATTATGGCGTTCGCGTCAATAATAATATTGTAAGCTCATTTGATGCGGCATCTATTATTGGCCTGCAAAGCGGTCAGGGACAGAAGGCCAATCCAAAATGGTTTTATTACCCTTTGGCATACCCTTATCTCACACCTATTGAGGCACAGCAGAGCGGCCGTTCCACTATTGATCATCCGATCGTAAAAAACATGGATTATGTATTGACAAAATATGCAGCAAGCATAGATACTGTCCGTACAAAATCGAATGTTGTAAAAACTCCGCTCCTGAGGTCTTCAAAATACAGCAGAGTTCAGTACCCGCCAACACCGATCAGTTTGGATGCGATTGATCCGAATATTCGTGCCGATGCCTTTACCAAAGGCAATCAGAATATTGCAGTTTTGCTGGAGGGACTATTTGATTCTCATTTCAGAAATCGCCTGCCACCGGAGGCAACCGCTAAATGGGCAGCTGCAGGAAATTATCCGGTTCGGGGATTGAGTACTTTCGCCAAAATGGTTGTCATCTCTGATGGCGACATTGCCAAAAACGATGTTTATCAGTCATCCGGTAAGACTATTCCTATGGGGGCAGGTTGGCATCCTGAATCAGGCCCACGTGTTTTTGCAAACAGAGAGTTCCTGATGAACTGTATAGAATATCTTTTGGATGATACCGGACTGATAGAGGCGCGCAGCCGCGAAATCAAATTGCGTCCGCTGGATCAGGAACGTGCCTTTAATGAAGAAACAAAATGGCAGATTATTAATCTTGGTTTGCCCCTACTGCTGATAACAATTTTTGGCGTGATTTATATCTGGCTCCGCAAAAGACGTTTTTCAAAGAAAGCTACATAAATAACTACTTTTGGATATTAAAAAAAGCGATGAACTCAGGTACATCGCTTTTTTTATTGTAACTCTATTTATACAGGCCGGAAGATTCTATAATATCTCTGGTTTCCTCCGTTACCCAATAGCGGATAGATTTTCCTTCCCGAATAAGCTGTCGGATGAAAGTGGAAGAAATTTCAATCATTGGTGCTTCTTCAAAGATTTTAATATTTGGATGCGAGACTAAATCCCCCAAGTCATATTCAGGTCTTTTATAAACATAGATGGAATAGTTTTTTAAAATCTGAGTGTAATTTTTCCATTTATGCAGAGAACCGAGATTATCTCCGCCCATGATAAGTACAAATTCCGTATCCGGATATTCTTCGGTTAAGTAGGTCAATGTGTCAATTGTATAGGACGGTTTTGGAAGGTCAAACTCCACATTGCTGGCCCTCAGCTTGGGATGATCTTCCACCGATTTTGCGACCATGTCGAAACGGTCATAATCATCAGCCAATGTGTTTCTTTCTTTGAAAGGGTTGTGCGGTGAAACCACCAGCCAAAGTTCAGTCAGGTCACTTTGTTCAACAAGGTAATTGGCAATAATGAGATGACCTACATGAACCGGATTGAAGGATCCGAAGAAAAGTCCGATTTTCATATTTGAAAGAAAGATAAAAGATAAAAGAATTAAGGAGGCAGGGACCAGGAACCGTCACGGATTCAGCAAGTTTTTGCAAAGATAAAAGTACAGCTACTAAATAAGAATGGCCTTATCAAAACTGATAAGACCATTCTTGTATTTTAAAGCCTGAATTTATCAGACATAATTTCAGTATTACTGTAATCTAAATTTAACAGGAACGACTACACGTACACGTACGGGATTTCCACGTTGTTTGCCCGGATTCCATTTATCACCCATAGTGTTCATAGCCTGAACTGCTTTGAGTGCTGCGTCTTTGAGTCCGCCGCCCGGAGTCTGATCTTTCAACACCTCGATGTTGGAGATATTTCCGTCGGGTTCAACTACGAAACGAATGAAAACTGTTCCTTCAAAACCTGCTTCGCGGGCCATAGAAGGATAACCGGCTTTTTGACCAAGGAAGGTAACCATTTTCTTATCGGAGCATTTTTGACGCTCGTCTTTGTCTTTAATGGTTTCACAACCCGGGAAAGAAGGCTGTTCTTCTACAATTGTAAAGATTTCAGGCTCTACTGTTTTTGTGGGTTCAGGTTCAGGTACATTGATGTTAATTGGAGCAGGCACGCCTGTGCCTCCTTCTTTACCATCTTTGCTGCCTTCCGCATCCTGTTTGTCCTCATCCTGTTTGATGGGTTCAGGTTCCGGTTCAGGTTCCTTGTCATCAATTTTGATGGTGGTTGGTGGTGGCGGTGGTGGTGGTGGTGGTGGTGGTGGCGGTGGTGGTGGTGGCGGAGCATTTGGAACATCTACTTCAATGTCAGCAGCAGTGAGCTCCAGATCTTCTTTCTCTTCGATTTTTTCGGTTTCGGAGGTTGTCCAGTTCAAAGCCAAAAAACAAATAAGCAAAGCAGTTGCAACACCCCCAGTGTAAACCGTGCCGGTGTACTGAAAAATGCCCACCTCATTGTATTTTCGTACCAGGGAGGACTGACCGGAAAGATCATGTTTTTGCTGAAGCAATTCCTGAGTCTTTTTGTTCAAAAAATATTTGAACACATAAATACCTCCGGTGATTACAGCAGTAATTCCAAGAAAACCAGCCAAAACCATTGAAGTTGAGACTTTTATGCTCAACGTCAGCAAGCCCGCAGAAAATAATCCTACAAATAGCATAACTGTTCGGTTTATTGGGTAATAAAATTTGATTTAAAAATACAGCTTTATTTTAAGAAACAAAACCCTAGCGGAAAAATCTTGCAAAAACAACTGCTCCTAGTGAAACTCCGACTGCATTGGCTAAGATGTCAAATAGGTCAAAACTGCGATGAGGCAGAAAATGTTGCAAAAGTTCAATCGATAGTCCGTAAAAAAAACTGAAGCATGATATGCTCAGAATTTGAACAGATGAAGTTTTTTTTTCTTTTGACATTGATCTGAAAGACCAACATCCTGAAGTACACAAAGCTGCATAAGCAAGGGCATGTCCAAATTTGTCAATGTTATCCCAAAACCAATGATCCGAAAATCTGAGTCCCGGAGCTTTAATAACAGATAACCAAAAAATGGCCGCCATACAGCCAATTAATGGCCAAAGTTTAAACCAATTATGCGTTGACGCTGGAGCGGTAAACATCTGCATCCATGAGGCCATCAAGTTCGGAAGTATCGCTCAATTTGATCTTGACCATCCAACCTTTGCCATAAGGATCGTTATTTACGGCTTCCGGTTCATCGTTCAAACCTGTATTCACTTCCAAAATCTCGCCACTGACCGGCATAAACAGATCAGCTACAGTTTTTACAGCTTCTACTGATCCAAAAACGTCACCCTGTTTCAAGGTTTCACCTTCAGAACTTATATCAATATAAACTATATCGCCAAGTTCGCCTTGAGCAAAAGCTGTGATTCCAACATAAGCATTGTCACCCTCTATGCGAATCCATTCGTGGTCACTTGTGTATTTCAAACTGTTTGGAAATTCCATAATGTTTTGAATTATATTAAAAGACGATTTAAAATTGTTTTCAGAGCCAAAATTAAAATATTTTTCATTCTCCCGAACCCAATCTGCCTTAAATTTTATAAAACATTAGAAAAAACCTCACAGTTAAACTTCAAAAAACGTTTTCGACTGACTACAACACAATAGATGTGGTGTTTTGCAGTTTTGGTGTGTAAGCTTAAAAAAAATATTTTTTTAATAAAGTCAAGCTTCACTTTATTATGGTTTCGCCAATTTAAACACGACGGGTATTGTCACACGGACTCTGACCTTGCGTCCTCTTTGCTCCCCTGCATTCCAACAGGCATCTTTTGCCATTTTCTGAACAGCTTTTTTTGCAGAAGCTGCCAATCCGCCGCCTGGAGTCATATCTTTCAATATTTCAATATTGCTCAATGAACCGTCTTTTTCGACAATAAAGCGCATAAATACTTTGCCTTCATATCCCAAATCTCTTGCCATTGCAGGATAGTCAGTTGCATTGGCCAGATATTTTGTCATGAGTTTATCGGAACAGAGTCTATTGCTTTCTTCATTGCCCTTATCATCACAGCCGCAGAACTTTGGCATTTTATCGGCTATTTCGACAAATTCATAAGGTTGTTCAATTATAACAGGGGGCTCAATTTTAATGGCCGGCGGATCTTGCTTAAATTCCCCATTTCCGTTTGAAAAAGGTTTTTGCTCGCCTTTCCCGTCTTTAACGCCACCCACAAAAGGTTTGGTCTCCGGTTCAGCAATTGGTTCGTTTTTGATTTCAATTTTTGGAGATTCCAGCTTTGGAGGATCCATTTTAATGGCGGGCAACTCCTGTTTGATTTTAATAATTTCCACAGCATCGCTATTTGTCCATTCGCTCTCTTCTGCCAAATTTTTTGTAATTTCAACAACTTGAGAAAAGGTCGTCCAGGAAAGTGCTACGCCGGTAATGAATAAGGCAGCGGTGAATCCCAACATAGTATTCATGCCTGTCTTTTCAAGCATTTTTACCCGCAGCGTTGGTTTTGAAGCTTTGTGTTGAATGAAAACATAAGCGGCAATGACAGCAGAAATGCCGGAAAATGCAAGGAGTACGCCTTTGGTGCTAAGGAAAATAGCAAGGCAGAGCGGATTTGAAAAAAGAAGTTCCATAACTTTTGCTTTATAATGTTTATCAAATATTTCGGAATACACATGAAATTGTCAGCCCAAAACTGTGTTAAGCAGCCTTTAGGTATTATTGAGTAAACCGAATGTTAATATGAAATTTAATTTTGCCTCAGAAGAAACAGCTTATTGACTGTTCTGATAATATAGATGTAGTCCGTTTTTGTTTTGGTGTGCAGTTCTTAATAAAAAATTAAAAAAAACACAAAATAAATATAGACAAGGCCTGGAAACGCTTTGATGGGGCTATAAAAAAAGGGGGCGGTCGCGCTTACCTTGCGACCGCCTTAATTCTCGATGGGAATTGAACCCACTTTCATTGGTTGGCAACCAATTGTTTTACCGGTTAACTACGAGAATAACCCGGGAAATATTTCACCCAAAAAATTATCTTCCTTATAACTTGCCACCCTTGCTCTGCCACTGAGCTACCTTCTGATTGATTTGAGAATTTGAAAATGTTCAAAATTATCTGAGATATGATTTCAGAATGTTTTGAAACACTTTTTTCTCAAACTATCGATTTTATATTATTTATAAGCTGTTAATCTTTTTCACAATGCTGTTAAAAAATGTCAGGCTACTAAACGGTATAAATTTTGTCAGGAGGGCGGGAATCGAACCCGCGCACTAGGCTTTTTGGAAAATAGTGTTTTGCCGAAATTTTTTAGTCTGAGTCTGTGGAGCGGCAGGCTGAAACTGAATGTCCTTCTCTGTCGGGATAACATGTGCTAAACATGCATCCGCTAATGGCAGAGGAAGATGGTTTTGAAACTGAATCTGAATATAAATCTACTCCATATCTTTAAACCTGATTTTTCAGGCTATTTTGTTTTTGGAAGGAATGAAAAACTTATTTTTCAAAGCCACATTCACTCTCGTAAAGCTATAATCTTCGCCGCCAAATTTCTGATGTTTTATTGCATAATCAGCTATTCTGTCATTGAAAGCCTGATAGACAATAATATTTTCTTCAATTCTTTGTCCAATAATAAAATTTCCTTCCTGCGCTAATCCCTTTTCATAGTTATCATGCGGAATTGTTTTAATCTTCATTCAATCGTTTTAATTAAAAAGTTACAATTTCATACAGGTTGTCAACACCATATTTATCCGCAAATATTTTAAGACTTGCAATATCACTTTCCATACTTTCTTTGTCGATATTATCTAAGCTTCCGCTAAATTCAATAACTGATTTAAGACCAATTTTAGAAATATGGATAATGACAAATCCGCAAGCTTCGTCATATACGATTGGATTTATTTCGTTTTCCCATTTGGTTTTATTTTCAGCATTGATAATTGCAAAATCCAAACTAGTTAAAGCATCAAGTTTCAATGTTTCAAATTCTTCATTTTCGATAATGCTTTCAAACAGATTTGACCTGTCTTTCGGGAGTTCCGGTAAATAAACTATTGTACTTCCAATCATAAAATAGTTGGTATTTTATAGGTTTATTTCAACACAAAAATTCTGCAAAAAAATAATATTTTCGCAGGCTAATCAATTATTATACAATTCCTTTGTGGAGAAAGCTGAAAAGCTGTTTGCCGAATTTAATATTATTCACTTCCGCCATATTTGCTTTGGAACGTGCAACTTTTACGGCTTCCATCAATAGGTCGAGACGCTGTAGCAGGGTTGCTTTTTGAGTGGCAGTAATTCGGCCTGAAGAATAAATCGTTTCGTATTTACCTACCTGAAAATCTAGATAAAGCAGTTCCGTCTGTGCCGGATGTTCCTTTGTAGCCTCGTATTTTACAATAACTTTCGGACGTTTTACGGAACGGAATTTTACCTCATCTTCCGTTTTATAGATGCCTTCGAGGGAGTCAAGTACCCATTTACGGGTAGGATCCAAAGTCGGAATCTCTTTGTAGAGTTCGCGGATTTTTGCCAAATGACCTTCAATTGCCAATAGCGATGTAGCAGAGAAAGTACCCAGACTTTTGCCTTCTACCATCAGTTCTGCCTTGGATTCACCCGAGCAGTTGGTTTCTTCTTTTGAAAGGTGGGCGTCAATTCCCGCCGTAATATCTTCCAATGCCTCTTTGAGTGAGAGTGCAACGGTGGTGACCATTTCTTTTCTTTCTTCAGCAATTTCTTCGCTATCTTCTTCAAGGGGAATATAGCGTTTGACCATGCCGTCGAAATAAGGAGTCTTTTTGCTGAACAGGTTTTGCAGGTCGCCAAGTGCTTTATTTGCTTTAGATTTTCTGTCCTGTTCTACTGCAAGCAGTTCGTGTAATTTATTTGCCATAGTTATTTATAAGTTTGAATTGTTAGGGAAAGTACTAAAACTGATTTTTTGTCGGGATAGTTCCCGGAGGCTAATATAAAATTGAACTACGGATTAGGTTACGAGTTATCTCTTCGATACCAAAAAAACGCCGCAAAAAATTAAAAGCCCAGCTAAAATCATATTCCATGTAATCGTATCATGTCCGCCAATGACCGCTATGAGTACAGTAATTAGAGGCTGCAGATATATATAAGCACCTACTACAGATGGTGAAACAATTGTGAGCGCAGCCCCATTCAGCAAATATGCTATGTAAGTAACAAAAAACAGTACAAAAGCAATTATCATCCAAATTTGAAATGGTATAGCCACAAAATCCATAGCCATCACCTGCCCTATTCCAAAAGGAAATACAAATAAAAATCCCAACCCAAAATTCCATTTTAATACTGTTACTGGGTGGTATTTTTTCGAGAGCGGTTTTATTAAAATCAAATAAACTCCGAATGAAGCAGCATTTATTGCAACCAATATATTACCCAAAAATGGGTTTGGAGCCTCTGCCGTAATAACATCGCTGTTGAGCAATGTTAGTATTAGTGCTCCACTCAGTCCAAGACCAATTCCGATTATTTTTAAAAAATTCAACCTTTCACCCAGTACTATATTTGAAAAGACAAGTACCAGAATAGGAGTAGTAAGCATAATGAGCGCTCCGTTTATAGGAGTTGTCAATTCAAGGCCTTTAAAAAATGTAAGCATATTCAGGGCAACACCAAAAATACTGGTTATGAACATCATACCTAAATCTTTGCGACTGACCTTCTCTCTAATAAAAATACTGCTCAGGAAAAAAAGTACTGCTGCAGCAGTTACCCGCAGAAGAATAAAACCAAAGGCTCCTACATAGGCAGGCATTGCTATTTTTGCGAGTGAAAAATTGGCGGCATAGATAAGTGAGACTAAAAACATGGCCACATGGGCAAGAATAAGGCGGGCAGACATTATATTATCGATTTGAAGGCAAATTTACAATCATTTTTTATTTACAGATGCAAATTTCATTCGCATTTTGATTATATTTGCAGATGTGTCAAATCTGACATATCTTTGCGGTCAAAATTTGCGCTAAAAACAGTTTAATAATGGGAAAAGTAGTAGCAATCGCCAACCAGAAAGGCGGTGTAGGGAAAACGACAACTGCAATCAATCTTGCAGCAAGTCTTGCCATTTTGGAGTTCAAGGTACTAATCATTGACGCAGACCCTCAGGCAAATGCTACATCAGGCGTAGGTATTTCTCCCGATTCAGTGGAAATGAGTCTTTATGACTGTCTCATTGATGATGCTGATCCTAAAGCCGCAGTACTTTCTACCACTACCCCTAATCTATTTATAATTCCTGCACACATCAACCTCGTAGGCGCCGAAATTGAGCTGATCAACCGCTGGCAGCGCGAGTATATTCTGCAGGCTATTGTAGAAAAGGTGCGCGATGATTATGATTTTATCTTTATCGACTGTTTGCCATCTTTGGGTTTGGTGACTATCAATGCACTTACAGCTGCCGATTCAGTCATCATCCCTGTTCAATGCGAATATTTTGCACTCGAAGGATTGGGCAAACTGATGAATACCATCCGCCTTGTAAAAGGACAATTAAATAAAAATCTCGACATCGAGGGCATTCTGCTCTCTATGTACGATATACGTCTGCGCCTTGCCAAAGAGGTGGTGGAAGAAGCCCGTAAATACTTTACAGACCGCGTTTTCGAGACCATCATTCACCGCAATGCGCGTATTTCAGAGGCGCCCGGAGAGGGCAAGCCTGTTGCTATGTACGATGCGGCATCCAAGGGTTCTGTCAATTTCTTCAATCTTGCTTCCGAGTTTCTGAAAAAGAACAACATTAAACCCAAAAAGCCCAAAGCAAAATAAATGTACTCTTTTTCCGAATTGATTTGTAAAAAGTTATTTTTTGGTTCAAAATATAATGTACGCTATAAGTTGTTCATATTTATAAAGTCCTAACATATTAGTGAAATAGAAATTAAAATTCCTTTTGGGGTTTCCGCATCCACCCAATTCTACACTCAGTAAAATACCTTTTCCAAAATTTCACCTATTTATAAAAAGCAATCGTTAGAAGTTTTCTCAATATTTAACAACGGAAAATCTGAGTTATTTTTTTTAAATTTTCGATTTTCCGATAAAGCGGAGGTAAAGGGATATAAGGACATATATTGTAATGATTGCCATCAAAGCAATTCCAAAAGGCAGCGCAATCAGAGATATTACAGCTAAAATCAGCAGGATAAATCTAGTTTCATTGCCTTTCCAACTCAATTTTTTCAATTTGAAAGAGAAAATAGGAATTTCCGACACCAACAGGTAGGAAAAAAGTCCGATCAGGCCAAATAATAATGGCAATTGCAGCAGCACGCTGCCCAATCCCCAACTGTCAAGCTCCACCGTGAGCAGCAGCCCCAGCACGAACATAGTTGTAGCAGGCGTGTTAAGCCCCACAAAATTTTCAGTCTGTCGGGTATCGATATTGAATTTTGCTAGGCGAAGGGCAGAAAAAGCCGTCAGTATAAATCCCAAAGCACCCCAGTAAGTTTCGGGCTGCTCCCAAACAAAAGCAGTGATACCGAGACTTTTATTGATCAAATAGTAAAAAATAGCCCCGGGAACTGCACCAAAGGAAATGACATCGGCCAGAGAATCGAGCTGTTTGCCTATTTCGGAACTCGATTTCAGGAGACGGGCAACAAGACCATCGGCAAAGTCGGCCAGCAGACAGCCGGCTAATATCCAGGGCAACCAGAGAATCTGACCGCTAAAAATGCTCAAAAGTGCCAGACAACCGCCAATAGCGTTGAGGACTGTGATAAAGTTGGGTATATTGAACAAGGCTCTTGATTTTAAAATTTAATACGAACTTATTATTTAAAAATATGCAGACTAGAAAAAAATATTCTGCAGATTTGTTTAATTTTAACC
>CAINVS010000095.1 GCA_903854205.1 uncultured Bacteroidota bacterium
AAAATGCTTGGATCCTAAGAGATAGTCCATGACTACTATATGGCTGTTAACGTTGAAAAAGGTCTTGCCATTTCTACGAAAAACAGGTTTAAAGATAAAGGGATGACGCTGGAGGTGTTTAAAAGTTAAGGTGTTCAAAAAGCAAATGGAGCGTCAGTCGAACGGGCAGGGCTTTAATATTATTTTTATTTTCCGTGTGATAGATATTCAACACATGAATTTTCAGAGTTCAAGACAATTTCAAACACACCTCCATATCGATTAGGTTTAATGCTTCCATACACTACCCAATACTTTCCAACTTTAATAATATTAAATGGATTTTGCTTACGTATCTGAGATTTTCCATAAGCAGAAAACAAAACAATCTCTATAACTTTAATTGCTTCCTTCTCACAAAGATTGAGCTGCAATCCATTCGGATTCAATGAAACAGGCTCATTAGTATCTTTAATGTGAGCCTTCATTAAGATTGATACTGCTCGCAAACTATCTTGCTGTGTGGGCATATTTTGGCTACATAGCATTTGGGATATGCCAATAAAAAATAAGAATATGGCAATTATAAGTGGAGTTTTTTTCATTAGTCATTTCTTTTCTTTAATATTCGCTTATACTCTTGCTTATATTCCTTTCGGGTTTTACGATTTTCTTTTGTTTTTTCTTTTATTTCTAGCCGTCTTTCCTTTCGCGTTAAACCCTCTCTTACAGCATATTTTCTGTTTACTTTATCGAGATCACTGGGGTCGCTGGGAGAATTTCCATCAACCACGGTACCTGGATCACCTCTTACTCTATCACGTATTTCATCAACACTTGGGTCAATTATTCGTAATTCTCCGCTTGGTGTTGAAAGATATTCTGGAACTCCTTGATCTAAAGATATGACTATGTCAGACGAGGAAAATATATTGTTTTCATAGCGTCGGTCAAATGCACCGTGTGCGTGTATTCCCGCAACTGCTTTACCTTCTTTTTTTCTAACAGGATTTACCGGAGCACCTGCCTTACTTCCTCTTTTCGGGTTATTATATGTGTATTTTACATTCCCACCTTTATCTGTATATGAATATATAGTTGCTGAATATTCTCTATTTTCTTGAATTGAAAATGCCCCGTAAATACTGCTAAAATTCAAAGCAGCGTCTTTTTTCGTTTCAAAAGGCTCACCTGGTTCTAACCCTTCCAATTCTACAAATCTAATCGGAATCAAACCTGCAAACTGATATGGTGTCCAATATGGATAATCAATTGCTAATGGGTCGACAGCAAAGAATCGAGAAATTCTCGGGTCGTAAATTCTGAATGTATAATTCAGGCTGTTTCCTTCTCCACTTACCTCATCAACTTTTTCTTGAGAATTAAATCCATAACGATAATGCTCACTCTCAAACTTCCTTTCTTTCATCAGCATACCAAAGGAATGCAGATTTGATTGCATTATATTGTCAACTGGATATGGGCTTCGGTGCTTCATTTATTTGTAATTTCAAACACTAAAAAGTTATTTTTGGGTATGAATTGCATTCGAAAATAATTATTATTCCGGAATTAAAGTATGTTTTAAGCTTTATAATTCGAAATCTCCCAATCAACCAAAGTCAGAAAGATGCGTGGCTCCTTCGTGCGAGATAGTCCACGAATGCGACATGGCGCTTAACGTCGAAAAAGTTATTGCCGATTCTACT
>CAINVS010000096.1 GCA_903854205.1 uncultured Bacteroidota bacterium
CTCGGGCTTGGTCGTTTGGATGTTAGGAGGTGGAGTTATAAATATTGCAGGAAATAAATTTTTGAAATTTGAGGACTACGCAATAAAACTTCAAAAAATGAACCGCAGATCTACCCTTAGTATACAAAATAATACATTTAAAGACAATAGGGTAAACTTGAAACTGTCCTGCAAGGAAACCGGTAGAGGTATCTTAAAAATAGAGCAAAATAATTTTCTAAATTTTAGTGAAGCTCAGGTTCAGCTTTTTACTCCCTGTGACGAAAATCCAAAAACTGCAACAATTAATATAGGCAAGAACTATTGGGGTAAGCTCAATCTGGAATTATTGAATATTGCCATATATGACAAATCAAAAGATGAAAAACTAAACCTGAAAATTATCCCAGAGATTATGATGGATAAGCCGATTAAGTAGTTGGCAATAAAGTCCTTTGCTTTCTGTTATCCGAAAGTTCACTTCGTGTGGCCCTTCTGGATTTGGACTCATGACAAACTTTAATGACGGAAATCGTTTTATACGTAAGTATTTGTTAGTTAATACCTTATAAATTGGATTAAAAACTAATTTTGAGATTAGATTTTTTCATGGTTGATTCAATAATTTTTTTTAAGGTTATAGGGTTTCCTCTAAAATTCGGCTATGCTTTATAATTTTAGCTATCAACATTAGGCTTGATTAAGTTAAGCTCATAGAGAATATTTTTTATCTGAAAATTTATAAACATTTATTGAGATTAATTTTTGTTATAAAAAAAAATCCATATCTTTAAAATGATATAATTTAACTTCAAACAAATAATCAAAAAAATATGAAATTAAAAACTTCTACACTGCTCAAAATAAGCCTATTAAGTTTTATGTTCGGAACGGTTTCCGCACAACATAACAATGAGTTTTACAATAAAGGAGCACTCGTCCATGTTCAGTTAGGCGCTGAGGTGCATGTGTTGGGAGATGTTCACAATTTCTTAACAGGCGGTCTCTTAGAGAATAACGGAATGATTGTAGTTCAGGGTGACATGTATTCTGATGCACTTTTTCAACAACGCGGAACAGGTACAACCCACATGAGAAATAATTTGGCGAATGTCGGACAAACTCAGTTTATCAGCGGCAGTTATGCTGTTCGTGGCGGACAGTCGGCTATTGGTGTCGATGACGGCTCTTTTTACAACCTTGAACTTTCCAATGATCAGGGAATTGTATGGCTAAATGGTACAGGGAACGTTGCCGATGTACGCAACAGCGTAGATTTTAATGGACTCGGTGCACCGGTTGTTAATCGTATTATCACTGCAAATCCTTCTGCTCTTCCTGCTAATGGTAGTGCTTACAATGCTGTATTCGGGATCATGAATCCTTCAGCAGGCCACGGCTCAGCGATTGATAATACAGTAGTTACAAACGGAAACTCATCTGCGATTGACAATGCATATGTACAAGGAAAGTTGCGTAGAGCGATTAGTCCTGCCGGAGGTATTTACAACTATGTGCTTGGACTTGAACCAACAGCAGCTGGTCCGACTAAACGCGGAATGCAATATATTCATCTTGATTTTGCAGCCAATAATTATGATGTAGTTCAAGGACATTTCGAATCAGGATTAGCTAGTCCATTGGGTGCACCAATTGAATGTAGTGGTTGGAGCATCAACTATTATGGTGGAGCAGATCATGGTCAATGGCAATTCAATCAAAGCGGTGGTAATACAGGTGCTTATGAAGTAAGAATGTGGCCTCAGAATGATGCTTTTCCGGTAATGTCCGTTTGGGTTATTTCCAAAGATAATGCACTAGTCGGTACAGCTAACCAATGCGGCGGTTCTCCTGTAGGTCTCAAAAGAAGTGGTTTTAATGGCTTCTCAGATTTTGCAGCAAATGGTTCTACAGTGTTACTGAACACCAAATTGATCGATTTGTATGCCACACCAATAGAAAACCGTTTCATCGAAGTGGGTTGGAAAACAGAAGATGAAGAAAATGTACGCCATTTTGAGGTAGAACGCAGTACTGATAATATGAACTTTGAATATCTTACAACTCAGGTAGCTGTTGGCAATACTCAGGGACAGACTAATTATGCTATTGCAGATAATCAGGTATTGCCAAATATAGACTACTACTACCGTATCAAAACTGTAGATATGGATGGTACCTTTGAACGTACTCATACAGTTGTTGCACGTATCAGCCGCGAGAATGCTTCAGAAGGTGTAAATGTATATCCAAACCCTGTAAATATTGGGGATGCTACTTTGGAGGTTACTTCAGTCCGCGGTCGCAATATTAAAATCCGTGTATTCGATGCAATCGGTCAGTTGATCTACACAGAAAATGCAGTAGTTCCTATTGGTATCAGTCAGCACAACCTTCCTACAAGCGAATGGCCTGCAGCAGTTTACTTCATTCAGGTATCATCGGATGATTTCAACTCAGTGAAAGAATTAATCAAAACCAGATAATAAATAGAATACAAATTAAAATACTAAATAAAATATTAAAGCGCAGCTTCTCGTAAGGCTGCGCTTTTTTTTAGTGTGCCGTGCATGTCAATCAACTAGGTGGTGCAAGTCCACTGTGGGGGTATGTAATCGCCAACCACTAGCCAAAAGCAAGGGTGTCCATTGCGAGGTGGAATCTGAAGGAAGCTGGCGGCAAAACTCTGCCCCGAGGAACACGAATCATATCAGGCAGAACCGATGGGACGAGACTGCAAAACAA
>CAINVS010000097.1 GCA_903854205.1 uncultured Bacteroidota bacterium
GGAAGTTATTGGACTTTCCAGTGCTTTGGCATCACTCGCTGGTGTTGTTATTGCCATTCTTAAATTATAAGTAATTAAAATCTACTTTTTGGCACTCCCGTCCTAACAAGAGGGCACTGAAAAAGCGTCTACTTTTTGAATAGAAAATAAAGAATCGATTAATCTAAAAGTGATTTTAGCATAATCGATTTTTTGTTGCTATATACTTTATGGTGGATTATACACAGAATTTCGGTGCTAGAATTCTCTAAGGCAAAATTTCTGCTTTTTTACCTTTTTCCCGTTGCTTTTATTGTACTCCGGTACTTAGTTTTATTATTCTCTTCAGATTTACTGTAAATATGGCCATTGCACCTTGCATTTCCATATTGGTAATCCCATATGACTGGGCTCTTTTATAACCATGAACATTTTTTAACTCGCTATTCTTAGCTTCAATTTTGTATCGTTCCTTTGCTTTTTCTTTGAAGTATTCGGTTTTTTGAAAATCAATTTGCGCTTGATGGAGATTTGATTTTATAGAAATGGAGTACGATTTTGTTTTAGAACCATCTTTATAACACCCATTTTTTAAAGGGCATGTTTTACATTTTTCAATGTCAAAAAAATAGACTTCTCTGTCACTTTTGCCAGGACTTTTTTTGACCCTTAATCCCTTGTGAGTTGCCATGTGTCCAGCAGGGCAAACAAATAGATCTGCATCTTTGTTATAGTCAAATTTATCAGCCTCTTTTCTACATCCTTGTGTTATTGTAGTATTCAGCCTTGCTACAACATTTATATTTTGTTGGTTTGCCAGTTCTAAATTTTCTTTTCCTGAGTAAGCCGAGTCTCCAATTATTGTGTCTACTTCAATGCCATTTTCTTTACTAATTTCTAATAGTTTTGGTAATTCCGGGCCATCACCTTTTTCGCCAGATGTTACCACTGCAGCAGTAATGATCCGTTCTTCAGACATAGCAAGATGGGTTTTGTAGCCAAAAAATGAACTATCACTAGACTTATGACCTGTTTTAGCTTCTGCATCTTTTGATAAAATATAATTCTCACTAGCGTCTTCAATCGTCTCTTTCAATAAATTTAATTTCTCTTGCACCGCAGGTATTGAACTGATAAATTCATCTTTTGATATTTGCTGCTCTAAATTTTTAGAATATTCTAATTCCTTTTCTAAATCATAATCATTGTTCTTCTTCGGGTTTAGATCTTCCCAAGATTCATCAAAACTATAAACAACTTTACGCAGTTGTTTTGAACGCTCACGCAATACTTCTATGGCTGAAAAAGGATTGGATTTAGAATGGGTATGAGTAGCATCCAAAATAATCGATTTGGTGCGGATAATACCCTTTGCAAGAGCAATCGAAACTGTCTTGCTAATCAATAGATTCAATAAATCGGTATCCTTGAGTCGAAGCTTTCTGAATTTTGTAAGTGAACTTGAATTAATCACGCCTTCCTCTGGCGTCATATCTAAAAAGTATTTGAATGAAAGATCAAAACGCGAACGCTCAACTACATCAACATCAGATAATGTGTAAATTGTTTTAAGCAACAAATATTTAAACATGCGAATGGGACTCTCTGCATTGCGACCATTATTCTGACAATACTTATTTACAAGTTCATCATGGATAAAAGTAAAATCTATTAGATCATTAATCTTCCTGAGCAAATTAGTCTCTGGTACAATCATTGCATACAAAGAACTGAATTCGCTAAGTTGTATTTTATTCTGTAAAATAAGCATTCGGTAGTGGTTTCAATTACGAATACAATATAAAACAGAGTGACCAAAACTTATGCTTTTAACCCTTTAAATTATCACCACTTTTTCAGTGCCCTCTGTCCAGGTGGGGAGTCTTTGTTTGAACCTAACTCCCCCAACAAAAAACCCGCTCATTTGAGCGGGTTTTTTTATTAATGCTATTTTGTCGATATTAGAAAGAATACCTAACACCGAACTGTGCTTGCCAAACATCAAAAAGGCTTGTACCCATTCTGAATGTAGGGTAATCCAAGCTTCCGTTAACAGCAGCCATGCGATACAAAGGCTGGTTTGTTACAGGGTCGAATGTTTTTGATCCTAAGCTGATTGGAGAACTGTTGTTGGTATTGTAACCAACACCCCAACTTGAATTCAACATATTTCCTACGTTGAAGATATCTGCACGAAGTTGAATAGTATGTCTTTCTTTTCCAATGTTTTTGAAAATTTCAAGAACAGTACTGAAATCAAAACGTGGAACCATGAAGTAGTTTGCACCATTTCTAGTTGCATAACTTCCTCTGTTGTTCTTCAAATATGGATCGTTGGTAATGAATTTCTCGAAAGCTTCTTTCTGAGCCGCAACTGTAAATGTCACACCATTTGAAGTATATTGCTCAAAGTTCATCTCCCCAGTATTTCTTGGAATGTAAACCAAGTCATTACTAGCATTACCATCACCATTCAAATCA
>CAINVS010000098.1 GCA_903854205.1 uncultured Bacteroidota bacterium
TATTATTCTTTTGAACTTCAATTTCTTTATCGGAAATTTGATTTCGATATTCATCAATTTGTTTGACTGCTGATATTATATCATTTTTAAGTTTACCGCTTTTTCCTAATATCCGTTCATAATTATCAACAGATTCTTTGGATTCCGATTCCAACAAGTTTAACACAGCATTTTCATAAGGATTATGTGTCGCAAAAGGATGTTCCTTGCTTCCACAAACCGGACAATCTTCATCAGCATGCAGATTGGCACGAAGTGAATCTACGCTGACCACAAGCCGGGCCTTTTGCAGTGTAATTTCAAGTTTATCCCTTGAAGATTTTGCTTCCTGCAATTGCTGTTCAATCAGAGGCAGCTCTTTTTCCAATTCAGTATGCAATTTTATTTGCATTTCCAATTTATTATTCAAATCCGCTAATTGGGATTTTGTTGCATAAAGCACATTCCATAAGGTTTGTGCCCTGATAATATCAGACTCCTGTTCAATACTTGAAAGCAGTTCCTTTTCAAGGTTATCAATATCAATGGCTAAAATGATTTGATTTATTGTATTAAACTTCGTTTGAAGTTCCTTGAATTCGTTATTCTTTTCTTCCAGTTCTTTTTCAAAAATGTTTTTTGCCTCTTGAGAGCTGCTTATTTCTTTTTCGCACGCCTCTATAAGTTTTTGAATTTGTATCAATTGGGCCAAATCCTTATCGGCCTGAGTCAGTTTTAAAACAATCGTTTTTTTGTTTTCTG
Organism: uncultured Bacteroidota bacterium; assembly: GCA_903854205.1. Taxonomy (GTDB): domain Bacteria; phylum Bacteroidota; class Bacteroidia; order Chitinophagales; family Saprospiraceae; genus Saprospira. The sequence continues at coordinate 742 of CAINVS010000098.1, forward strand.
CTATCAGCTTTCTTGATTCATTCGTTGTCAGCCAATTATCTATATTTTCAATTGTCTTATTCAAACTTTCCAATTCTGATTGCTTGGTGCTGGCCAAGGTTTTTTCCCTTTCCAATTCCAATTCCAATTCAGCCAATTCTGATTTTGCTTTTTGATGCTGCAAAGCTTTTTCGGTAAGCTGAGTGTCCAGCTTTTTAGCTTCATCAAACAAGGATACAGACGCTTTAAATAAATCATCTTTTTGTTGAAGAATTATTTTGGCGTTGTTCAATTCAGTTTCAATTATGTCTTTTTCGGACAGAGTATTTTTTATTTTCAAATCAAGAACTGCTAGTTCGGTTGTATTTTTAATCAGTTCCTGATTAGCATCTTTAAATGCCTTTTGCCATTCACGGCATCTTTGAACCTGCTCTACTTTATTAAGGGTTATTTCTCTGTTTATTGCGGCTTCTTTCTGTTCAAGGGCATTTTTTTGTTCATTCAGTGTAATCTCTAAAGTACTTTCAAGTTCGGATAACTGTTTATGCCAATCCATTTCCTTGTTCAGTCCAATTAATTTTGTATCCAGATTCAATATAGAAGCATCAAGGTCAAAGAGTTCTTCTTTGCAATTGTTGATCTGTTCCTCCGAAAGGATTACAATTCCACCTTTTTGACCCAAAAGGTTTTTTAATACTTCTTTGGCTTCAGAATGCTTTTGCTGTACTTTGATTGAAATCTCAGAATAAATCTGTGTGCCGGTTAATTTCTCCAAAAGTGCAGATTTTTCATCATTTGATGCTTTTAGAAAAGCAGTAAACTCTCCCTGCGCAAGCATAACAGAGCGGGTAAACTGTACATAATTAAGTCCGACCAGACGTTCAATTTCGGTTTGACGCTCCGACTTAGAACCGTTAAATGGTTGTTTAGTATTTAGATTCGTCAATAAAACTTCATCCGACTGCAATCTTCCGTCAGCTTTGCCATGTGCCCTTTTAATCGACCATCTGGCCCTATAATGCTGATCATCGACAGCCACAAAATCTACTTCTGCAAAGCCATCTGCAGCCCCATCTCTCAGGATACTTTTTATGTCATTTGTGGTTATTTTTATACCGGATTTATCCTCCAATATTTTTTCGGCATCTTTTACATTCACCAATCGGGGGGTCTTTGCATACAAGGCAAGGCAAATTGCATCTAAAATTGTAGATTTACCGGCACCGGTAGGCCCTGTAATTGCAAAAATTCCGGCAGATTTCAATGGTTCTTGAGTAAAGTCTATTTCTGACTGTCCTTCCAATGAGGCCAGATTTTTTATGCGTATGGCTAATATTTTCATTTTTTGAATTTTTGGCAGGATAAAAAAGTGCTTAATGATTTACAGACAATTCGAGTAGAACCTCATTTAAAAGCTTTACCAGTTCATTGGGATCTTCTGTATAATTGCTTTTTTTATAAGTTCTCAGGAAAAGCTCCATAGGACTCAATTCTTTCAATTTTTCAATACCCATCAAGAGGTCATCATTTTCTTCTTTGTCAGTCCCGCCGGCCTGTTTTGTATCAATTTTAAGGAATCGTGCATTTTTTCCTTCCAATGCTTTGTCGATCTTATGTCTGAGTGCAGGTTCAGGACCGGAAAGCAATACCCTTACCAAAAGATAAGGTGCCAGATGCGGTTCTCCTTCGTAAACCGGCATAGCTCTTAATTCTTCCAATACCGATTCCAAAGGCTTGTGAAACTCCGGTATTCTTTGCAGGGGAATACTGACAGGTACATCAATAGCCCTTAAATCCTGCAGATTATCATTGATAATATCAAAAACGACAACCTGATGCTGATAATTATGCTCTGAAAAAGAAAGCGGGATCGGACTTCCGGAATATCGAACCGATTCCCTTCCGCCGATTGCCTGTGCCTTATGTATATGTCCCAAGGCTACATATTTTATATTGTCATGGAAGGCATTTGGCGCAATGCCTTCTACACCGCCCATGATTGCCCGTTCAGTCTCCTCGTCGAGATCTGTTAGATCAGCATTCAATGCATGCAAATGTCCCATTGCAATAACAGATTGCCCCTCAACTTTGATTTGTTCAGCCCTTTCGTAAAACTCCCTGTAAAATGCCGTAACACCTTCTGTGTATGGACTTTTAGCTCCGGGCACCGATGGGTAATCGCCCAATCTCAAAAAAGGAATTGCCAGACAGAGTACTGATATTGCCCCGTTCGAATCTTTTAATGGTACAATCATTTTATCATAATCAATGGCACCATTATTATCTCTTTCAATGAGTCCTACTATATGTATATTTGAAGACTCCAACAATGGTTTTGGTGTTTCCAGCCTTGCAGCTGAATCGTGATTTCCGGCAATGACTACAATTTGAATATCCGGGCAGGTTTTAATTACATTGCTCAGAAAACTGTAGAACATTTTAACGGAAGCTGCTGAAGGATTCGAATGATCGAAAATATCTCCACTGTGCAGCAGCACATCAATTTTTTCGGATTTTAGTGTTTCGAGCAGCCATTTTAAAAACTGTTCATGCTCGTAAGTACGTTCGTACTCATGAAAGAGTTGACCCAGGTGCCAGTCGGCGGTATGCAGAAATCTCATTTAGATTGTTTTTGTATAGATTGGAGAAAGTATGCAGCTTTTAACAGTTTAATGTATTACTGTTTGCCGTAATTTCACCGAATATATACAATTTTTACCTAAAAGTCAAGTCGAAAAAGGTACTAATTGAAACTTTTTTGAATTTTTAGAGATTTTTTTTTCAGAAAAGGAAAAAATACTTCCTGTTTGAAGATTTTTAAAAACAACCTTTATAAAGTCAGAGAATGTTTTCTTGATTTGTATTCCTTACGCCATTTAAAATAACCCATTACTGATACTATTATATAAACAGTAAAAAGTAAGACATAAAAATGTCCTCCACGCAAATTATACAGGAAGATGGAAGTGCTGTCGATGACAATCCAGTAGAACCAGTTTTCCAATACTCGATAACCAATCATCATGGTAGCAACAAGGGCAAAAACAGTGACAAAAGCATCGGGATAAGTAGCTGCTGCTGAGGTATAAACGTCGAAAAAATATCCAAAAACAAACACCAGTACGAATCCGCCGCCAACAATTGCCAAATGTATTTTTGGCTTTAAACTGATAATACCGCTATCTTTTTTTGTATCAGAATCGAGTTTAAGCTCACTTTCTTCTTTGTTTTTACGAAGCTGAATATGCCAATTGTACCAGCCCCAAATGCCTGACAATATATAGAAACCATTTAAAAAGGTTTCCATATATAAATTGTAATTAAACCAAACAGAGTACATCGTAAGGGCAGAACTTGTGATACCAAATGCCCAACAGGAAATTTGGTTTTTTTGCCGCAAGAATAACATATACAATACCTGTGATGACAGCAAGAATGTCGACAAGGGGGGTATTTTTAAAAAAATCTATAATTATATTCAGCATTTTGATATATTTGAACCCGAAAAACTTTTAAGGAATGTGTAAATAATAAGTAGTAAAAAAGGAACGCAGAGATTTTTGTGATAAACAAGGCGTCTCGTCACTGTGACGAGACAGCGATAGTGGTGCTATCGCGAGGCTTTGCAATGAAGTTTAGCGCAAAAAGATCAAGTGACCACGAAGTAGCCGCGTAGCGAACTTGTAGTACTTATTGTTTACACGTGCCTAAACACAAAAATACACAATTATGAATAAGATTTATCTCGCAAGCCTCTGCCTCTCTATTTTTCTGAGCGCCTGTGCTAATGAAACGAAACCGGCTGCTGAAAAAGAAGAAAAAAAAGAACAGGAAGTAAAAGTGGAAAAACCCGTTCGGTCTGAAGTTGGTGATAAAGAAATGATTGTTGGCAATTGGAGAATGACTGCCTTGGATGGAAAACCATTGCCCGATGACAGAAAGGATGTTACGGCCAAGTTTCTCAAAGACGGTAATTTTGAAAGAAAAGGTTCTGCTACTTCAGAGCCCCAAAAAGGAACCTGGAGCATTGAAGCAAATGGCGACAAAAAAATACTGAGTATCAATGTCCCAAGCAATAGGGAGATGAATGAAATTCTAAAACTGACGGCAGATGAGCTGATCTTTATTTACAATGGAAAGTCTGTTACTTTAACAAGGGTTAAGTAGTTGTTTATAAATCATTTATCATTCCATTCCATGGATTGATCCTTGTTTTTAACAACAAACTCATTATCTGTAAGGTATTCCAAAACTTTTAAGACCTTGTTTTCCAAATTTGAAGGGAAGCGATCTACCAATTTACGGAGGGTATGCGGTTCATAAAGCAGATATTTTTTAATGGAAGCTGTGATCATTTTACGGTCTTCTTCAGTCGGATTTTCATATCGGCCCAGACATACATCACACTGTCCGCAGGGTTTTGAATCTTTTTCATCGAAATATTCCAAAAGCATCTGACTCCTGCAATGCACTTCTTCTGCATAATGCAGGGACGCCTTCATACGCGCAGCAGCTCGGTTTTTTAGAAAATCATATCGGGCTTTGTCAAAAATAAGATGTTCGGCATCCTGCCTTTCTATAGTAAAAGTGATGAGTGGCAGGTCGCTTTGTGGTTTGTATCTTAATATTTTTTCCTGATGCAGTTTTTTTAACATAGTCTCCACCTCAGATTGTCCGGTATTTAAGGCCTTTGCTATCTGACTTTCTTTGATATTGACATCGTGATTTAAAATGCCCTGATAGGAGCGGAGTATAGATTTAATCAGCTTTTCAGCCCTTGGATTTCTGAGGTAATAGTCATAAAGTGTCTTATTGTCTGAAAGAATCTGTACGGTTGAAGGGAAAAATACCGATTCAGAAAGTTCCAGATATCCGGCCTGTACAAGCAGTTTCAATGCAGGTATGATGAGTAGGGGATTCAGATTGTATTTGTTGGCAATTTCAAGAATATCGAAATTAAAACTCTGTTCAAAGCCCGCGCCGACTGCCAATTGGTAATAGCTTCCAAGTGCTCTGTAAACCTGTTTTGCCTCTTTAAAAGAAGGAAAAGAAGTTTCGAAATTGCGCTCCAATCGATCCCTGTCGCTCTGATTGTAGAGCAGTATGCCGTAGGCCTTGTTTCCATCGCGGCCGCCACGTCCGGCCTCCTGAAAATAGGCTTCAAGACTGTCGGGCAGGGTGAGATGTACCACCACTCTTACATCCGGTTTATCGATACCCATTCCGAAGGCATTGGTAGCCACTATTACGCGTATTTCATTGTTGATCCAGGCATCCTGTATTTCGCTCCTTTTTTCAGCAGGAAGTCCTGCATGATAATAATTGGCACTTATCTGATTTTGATAAAGAAACATGGCTATTTCCTTGGTTTCCTTTCGGTTTAGTACATAAACAACAGCAGATCCCGGTACTTTTTTCAGGATATCCAACAGTTTGGTCCTTTTGTCCTCCTGTTGCAGGACAACATAGGCCAGATTTGATCGGGAAAAGCTTTTTTTGAATACTTTTCGGTTGGGTTTAAACTCCAATTTTTCCTGAATGTCATCCACAACCTCCGATGTAGCCGTAGCTGTGAGGGCAATGACAGGAATTTTCGGTAACAGTAATCTGATTTGAGCAACATTCAGATAAGAAGGTCTAAAATCATAGCCCCATTGGGAAATACAGTGGGCCTCGTCAATTGCTATGAGATTGACATTCATTTTTTTAATACGTTCAATAGCCATTTCTGAACCCAAACGTTCCGGAGAAAGGTAAAGAAACTTGACATCGCCATTAACACAGTTGTCAAAAATTCTGTCCAAATCCTTGATGCTCATTCCTGAAAATACGGCATAGGCCGAAATGCCCCTTTTGTTGAGGTTCAGTACCTGATCCTTCATGAGGGCAATCAACGGTGAGACAACGATACAAATGCCATCCATACAAAGTGCAGGTACCTGAAAGCATAATGATTTTCCGCCGCCTGTCGGCAGTAGTGCTAAGGTGTCATGGCCTTCCAAAACGGCATCAATTATGTCTGCCTGCATGTCCCGGAAAGCAGAAAACCCCCAATATTGCTTCAGTACGTCTAAGGGTTGTTTCATTGGATTTGATTATCTTTGCGGATTATCTCAAGGGAGAATCGGATTTTATTAAACTTTTTAGCGGTTTCAATTATGCTAATGTCTGCAAATTTCGGTACTTTAATGGAAAAAGTCAAATCAATATTTTATGAATAATATTTTTAACTGCACAGTTTTAGCTGTTTTGATATTGATGATCGGCTGTAAACCTGATCCTGATGCCATTCCGCAGGGAGCATATGAATTTGGGATTTTTGTTGTGAATGAAGGTGTTTATGGACAAAGTTCCGGTACCATCACCTATTATAATCCAGACAGTGCCCGATTAGTACAGGATATCTTCAAACTTGCGAATGGACGCGATTTAGGCAATGTAGTACAATCAATGTATTTTCATGCTGAAAAGGTGTTTGTGGTTGTTAATAATTCAAATAAAATTGAGGTAGCTAATGCAAATGATTTTAAAGAAATTGCACAGATTTCAGGATTACAACAGCCCCGATATTTTTTGCCAATTTCTGCCGATAAAGCCTTGGTTTCGCAATGGGGAGCAGACTTGATCAGCGGCAGTATTGCTGTGGTGGATTTGAATACAAATACAGTTGTTCAGACAATTTCGTCACAAATAGGAAAAGGCCCTGAAAATATGCTGCTGCAGAATTCGAAGGTCTATGTTGCCAATGTTGGGGGGCTGGAATTTGATAATTTCATATCGGTGATTGATGTAAACAATCTTCAGGTCATTGACAGAATTGTTACAGATGATGCGCCAAACAGTTTGCAAATCGGCAATAGCGGAACTTTATGGGTTGCCTGCCGTGGAAAAACGGTTTATGCAAATTATCCTGAAATAGATACAATGGCCAGTACCTATGGTGCATTATTGGAAATAGATTTGAACAACGGAAATATTATCAATAGAATACAGCTGCAGCGGGGCAGGGGAGCATCCAATCTGGCAAAGGGCGTAAACAGTAATGAACTTTATTTTCTCTATGATAATGCCATCTGCAGACTAAATACTGCTACTGGGCAATGGCAGTATTTAGTTCAAGGCAGTTTTTACGGATTGGGCGCCAAACAGGGCGAAAACTATATATACGCATGTTCAAATTCAGGAATACAGGCCGCCTGGGTTTACCGATTCAATGCTGCTGACGGCGTAAAAGTCGATTCTTTCAAAGCAGGCGTTTTTGCCAATTCAATTTATTTTAGGTGATTTCGTTTTGGCCTTGAGCGCGAAAAGACCAAAATATGTTAATGATTTTATTTTCAATTATTTACTAAGTTGATCTGTGTCATTTTTAAATTTACTCGGATCATTCTCTATGCTAACAGGCCTCATTTTTTTTGATTTTGTTGCCTATTATCTTTGTTTAAACAAATGGGAATAAAAAACCATGGACAAAGTAAAATAGAAACAAATAACAATTTAAAATCTTTAACAATTATGGCGACCAAGCATCTTTTTTTAAATGATTTGCATTTTAACAGCAAACTTTGGGCAAATGAGATTTCTTTCTTTCAACAGGAAATCGGTCTTTATGAGGGTTTTCTTTCAGAAGTAGCACAACGTTGGACAGACAAGACAGTTATGAGCGAATTGGAGCATTTCCAAAATCAATTCATCATTCAAAGAGAGCAGTCTGAAATTTTGGCGCATGACATTAAGTTATTTCAAAAAGAAATTGCTGATTATGCAAAAGTGAACGATACAGCTGTCAACCACAAACATTTCGATGCTAAAGCAGGAGAATTAAGCTCAATGGATGAACGGGTTGAGATTTACAAAAGTATTTGCAACGAACTGAAAGCTGAGTTCAAAAACTTTCTTTCTAAATATCTTTAGCTCAATTCTAATACAGTGATTTAAAATACAGAAAAAATAATTGAATTAACAATATATAAATTTACAACTATGTCAACTTCAATCGAAAAAACTGGAACTGAGAACAAAAGTCAAACTTTTTTTCAGCACAATTTAAGTTTGGTAGATGTTATTTTACGATATGCTGTCCTAATGATTATAGTTATTATTGGCGGTGCTTTGGGGTCAATTCCTATTATGTTGTTGGGTATGCCTTTTTTTTGGACAGCGATTATGGGATGGTGTCCTGTTTTTTATGCTTTGGGAATAAATCATCACACTGCAAAAAATGGAATGTCTTGAATAAATATCAGTTTTATTTAAACCAGATCCGCCTTTAGAGTTCGTGATGAACCAAGAGCTCCGCGAAGCGAACCCCGAAGAGCTCCGCGAAGCGAACCCCGAAGAGCTCCGCGAAGCGAACCCCGAAGAGCTCCGCGAAGCGAACCCCGAAGGGCTCCGCGAAGCGAATAGAATTTCTAATGACGGATTTGGGTTAAAGCCTTTTAATTTTCTGTCTCCTTCTTAAAATGTATCAGTCGTGTTTTTTTCAATGATGTCTAAATAAATGAATTCTTGATTTGTTAATTTCCGATTATTGTTACTATATTAGAGTTTTAACCCGCTAATCAAATTTTTTATTTAAAATCAATTATTGTTATGGGCAATCTAGTATCTGAAATTATGAATCGTCCGGTGTCGGAAATAATGTCAACCAAATTAATTACTGTCATTCCAACCGATACTTTGGGAAAAGTAAAGGAAATATTTGAGACCTACAATATTCATCACATTTTAGTAGTTCGTCATCTCGAACTTGTAGGTATGATAAGTAAAACTGACTTTTATAAAGCAATTCATGGCGCCCGTTTGGAAAATGCGGAAGTTGCTGCCTCTGAAAATGCAATTATCTTCAATAAATTCAAAGCTGAAGATTTGATGACAAAACACATTGCTAAAATTGGACCTACAGACAAAATTGGAACTGCAGCTGAAATTTTCCTGGAAAATTACTTTCATGCAATACCGGTTGTTAATAATGAAGGTGAGCTTAAAGGTATCGTAACAACTTATGATTTAATTAAGGTATACTTCCATGAAGCATATCCAAACCAAGAGTTAAAGAAAATAGTTTAATACCTCCCCAACCTATTAAAAAGAGCATATTCCTAAAGAATAAGCTCTTTTTTTTGTGTGCCGTGCATGTCAATCAACTAGGTGGTGCAAGTCCACTGTGGGGTATGTAATCGCCAACCACTAGCCAAAAGCAAGGGTGTCCATTGCGAGGTGGAATCTGAAGGAAGCTGGCGGCAAAACTCTGCCCCGAGGAACACGAATCATATCAGGCAGAACCGATGGGACGAGACTGCAAAACAA
>CAINVS010000099.1 GCA_903854205.1 uncultured Bacteroidota bacterium
GAAAAGCAATCAGTTGCCAAGTTATGAGACCAACTGCATTGAAGATTGGGAACAGAAATTGGACAAGATTGTAGCAGAAACCATAAAGGCAGACATGCGGCTTATTTCAGGCATTCCGCCTTGGGTACAAATGTATTATGAAAGGGTTTTGCAGGTGACCGGCAAAAAGACAGTTCTGGAAGTTTTTCCTAATCTGAGCATGTTTGTGTACGGAGGAGTAAATTTTGAACCTTACCGTGCACAGCTTGAAAGTCTGGTGGGCGGAAGCATTCCAAGCGTGGAGACCTATCCTGCATCAGAAGGTTTTATCGCTTTTCAGGACCGTCAGGATGAAAAAGGTCTTTTGCTTAACATCAATTCAGGTATTTTCTTTGAATTTATTCCTGTCGAGGAGATTTTCAATGAAAATCCAACAAGAATTTGGCTGAAAGATGTGAAAATGGGCGTCAATTATGTCCTGATTATGAATACAAATGCCGGACTTTGGGGCTACAACATTGGCGATACGGTACAGTTTGTTTCCACAAATCCTTATAGAATCGTTGTTTCGGGACGTGTGAAGCATTTTATTTCTGCTTTTGGAGAACATGTTATCAGCAAGGAGGTCGAAGAAGCAATTCTCAGTGTGGCAGCAACTGAAGGCATACGCATTGTTGAATTTACGGTGGCACCCGAAGTTGCACCCAAAGATGGCGGAAAGCCATACCATGAATGGTTTGTGGAATTCGATAACGAACCTGCAAACATTTTGGAATTTGCACAGAAGGTAGATATTGCCATGCAGGGTCAGAACATATATTATAAGGACCTGATTGAAGGGGCAATTCTTCAAACACTTAAATTAAGACCCATGAAAAAAGATGCTTTCCGCGATTATATGAAATCTATCGGCAAATTGGGCGGTCAGAACAAGGTGCCCAGATTGGCTAATGACAGGAAGATTGCAGATGAGCTTAATAATTATTTGAAGATTTGAAAATGATGTGCGGATGTGAAAATGATGTGCGGATCCCGTCTTGGGTCGGGACAAGTTGTACGGATGTGAAAATGATGTGCGGATGTGTCAGCAAGCCGACAAGTAAACTGATGCAATTAACGAATTGGAAATTAAATACTTGCTACCTGATACTTGCTAACTGATACCTGATACCTGTTACCTGATACTTGCTACCTGATACTTTATACATGATACCTGATACTTGCTACCTGCTACCTGATACTTGATACTTGCTACCTGATTCAAATCTTAAAAACTGAGCCATTTACAAAGAGTCACTCTACCCTCTACTCTCTACCTACGTACTAATTTATGCAAGGCACAATCATAAAATCTACCGGCACCTGGTACCTCGTCCGCACAGCAGACGGACATGTATGGAACTGCCGTATAAAAGGAAAATTTAAACTAAAAGGGTATAAACTCACCAATCCCGTTGCGGTGGGTGACGAAGTAAAATTTGATGCTGAAGGCGAAACTGACAGTGGTATCATCAATGTGATTATGCCCCGCCGGAACTTTGTTTTGCGCCGATCCACCCGTCAGAAACATTTTATGCACCTTATTGCCTGTAATGTTGATCAGGCGATGGTCATTGTTACTATAAAAAGGCCCAATATTAAACCCGGATTTATCGACCGTTTTTTGCTGACGACGGAGTCTTATGACATTCCCACATATATTATTTTCAATAAATGTGATATTTACGACGAGTCCGACTTCGAACTCTATGAGGCCCTACATATTATCTACAAAAATGCAGGTTATCAGACTATGCTGGTTTCTGCGGAAACAGGTGAAGGACTGGAAGCACTAAAAACACTGCTCAAAGACAAAACAACACTGATTTCAGGACACTCAGGTGTGGGCAAATCAACTTTGGTGAATGCCCTGCAGCCTCAATTGGAACTCAGAACCGGCGATATTTCCGATATTACCGATAAGGGAACACATACCACTACCTTCGCCGAAATGTTTGAACTGGATTTTGGCGGTCGAATTATCGACACTCCGGGCATCAAGGAATTGGGATTCCTTAATATGGAACCGATGGATGTTTCCCATAATTTTCCCGAAATTTTTGCGCTTTCGCCTAAATGCAAATATGCCAACTGTCTGCATATAAATGAGCCTTTCTGCGCTGTAAAAGATGCTGTAGAATCGGGGGAAATTCACCCGCTGCGCTATCAGAGCTACCTTTCAATTATGGAGGAGGTGATGGATCAGAATCATTGGGAAAGGCATGATATATGATTTAAAAATGAGCTAATTTGAAAACTAATATGCTTATAATTAAAAGCAATTAACATGGGTACATGGTCGACAGAAATACTTGGAAATGATGAAAGTATGGATCTATACTCAGTCTTTGAAAGAATGTATTTCAAAAAAACAGTTTTAGAACAAATCAAAAAAGAAATTAGGGAGAAATTTTTACTGTTTGATAAAAATGGCATTCCAATCTTAATAGACAATAGCAATAACTGGTTGGCATACACTCAAATATGCTGGGAATGCAGCTGTCTTGATGAAATAAATTTTATTACTACAGAACAGATCGTCAATGAACAAATTGACCTGAATGACTATGAAGATGAAGGTAGAACAAAAAGAATGCAGGTGTTGCAAAGCTTTCTAAAACAAATAAAAAAGAAAGCCAAGAAAAAAACTATACCAAAAAGATTTGAACTTATACCAAATATTAAACAGGGGGATTGCATCGCTTTTAAGTACGAAAATGATCTGTATGGCGGCGCAATTTGTTTAGACATCAGATATGGAAGAGAAGATTATCCCATAAATAGTTATTTGTTGGCAATAACAAGGATACAGCAAAAAACAAAACCGACTATTCACGATTTTTTAGAC
>CAINVS010000100.1 GCA_903854205.1 uncultured Bacteroidota bacterium
CCTATCACGTATGCCGATTTAATAATCATTGATGAATGCAGTCAAATAAATACTGAAACAAAGAAACTTATAGATGAATATCGAAAAAGTACATCTGTTTTTATTGCAAGTCATGGTTACTTTATCTCAGGAAAAGTTTCAATTTCGGAACAAACAGTGAAGCTGCTCATTTGTCCGTTCAACGAATTTCAGCTGCCTTTTTATTTGGGGGGAACTATTTCTCCCGGGCTGAAAGGAATTTTGCATCTCAACGAAAAATTGAAACCTACACATATTGTCGCTACACACGATGAGGACAAACACGCTAAGGGATTGGTTATAAAAACGGCAAAAGTAACCCGCAACAGTGCCGAAGATTTGCGCAAGATGGAGCCATTAAAAGATAAAATTTTGGAAATTAACGATTATAAACTTCTCTCATTATGAGTCATCAAAAATCAAAAGCAGTTGTTGAAATTGTAATTATTTACCTATTGATAGGAATTAGCGGCCTTTTAAGTTACTTTTTTATCAATCCAGGAAATGAAATGTTGCAATTTTTTATCGCTGATTTAGTTATGACTGTCGTGGTTTTTGCCTTTTCATTGCTAAAGAAAAATAGCAGCGCCTACGATGCCTATTGGTCGGTTATTCCATTTTATTTTGTCTTGCTTTGGGCATTTGATTCAATTGGACAATGGGAGGCAGCACATTATCTTACAGCATTCAGTATTTCATTTTGGTCATGGAGACTCACCCACAACTGGTATAGAAGCTGGTCGGGCTGGGATCATGAAGACTGGCGCTATGTCAATTTCCGCAATCAGTTTGGCAAACATTTTCAATGGATTAACTTTTCTGCCATTCATTTGTATCCAACGTTGATTGTTTTTTTGAGCATGACCGGGCTTTTTTATCTGTACGATTCAACAGCTCAGGAACTCAATCTGCTCATTATCTTAGGTAATATCATTGCAATTGTCGGAACCCTATTCGAGTTTTTTGCCGATAATACCCTCTACAAAGAGCGAAATAATCCCTTAAGACAAAAGGGAACAAGTATCAGAAAAGGTTTGTGGAAATACTCGCGCAATCCGAATTATCTCGGTGAAATCCTCTTTTGGTTAGGACTAGCTGTAGTAGGAATAGGCGCTGAAGCTCCTTATTGGACGCTTTTAGGTTCAATTGGAATGTTTGCGATGTTCGTTTTTGCTTCTATTCCGATGAAGGAAAAAAGATTGTTGAAAACCAGAACCGATTTCGAGAAGTATAAAAAATCGGTATCTATGCTCATTCCTTTGCCTCCAAAGGTAGATTGAGCATCAGAATGAAACAATAAGACTAAAAATTAAAATCTAAGGTAAACCTTACCGAAAACTTCTGGGCATTGGGATTCTGCCAGTAATTCAGTCGCCATAGGGCATCTATACGAATAAATTTAAAGATATTTTCTATACCGAAGCCGGCTTCCATATAAGGACCTTTGTCAAAATTTCCATAGTATGGACCGCCATTTATCTGATGATTCATAATGTTGGCTGCCCTGTTTTCATCAGAAAGCGTACCCCAAACACCACGGAAAAATGCCACTTCGCGCCATTTCAATTTTCTGATTAGCGGAATATAATTTAGGAAAAAACCGTCAAAATGATGTTCTAAGCGCAGTCCTACCCAAGTATCGCTGACAAATTCAAAACTGTTCATCATATTATAAGCCTCGGAATTATAAAAATAGGCATCATTTCCGGGATGAGTCTCCAATAATAAATAAGGTACTGTTCCGAATACCTTTCCCGATTCAATATTATATTCCAGCCAACCGGCCGAACCGATATAAAACCAATGTTTCAGATTCAAAGTAATACGGTGATAGTTGTATTTTGAACGCAGAATGCCTTTGATACCTGCCGTATAAGTCAGTTCTACAATTGGAAAGACAGAACCCAGACTTAAATCTGAAAAATAGCTTCTCAGCAGTCTTTCTTTGAAAGCAAAGCGTGTACGGAAAAGAATTTCGGCAGTAGCGACAGAAGTGTCAACCCTACTGATGTCAGACGGATTTGGCAGATAGCCAAAGTTGAAACCTTTTTTGGAAATTGTCATGGAATCGCCAAAAGGAGTCATCTCGCGGTAAAGTACTGCGACATGATTGGACCAGCCTTTTTTCCAGGTATGATGATAAAAAGCCTTTGCTTCATTTACATGAAGAATTTTTGGCGGAATCCCTCCGCGACGGATAAATCCTGCAAAAAGTCCCTGTGATGATGGTTCTTCGGTACTTCGGCTTTCATACATCACATCATCGCGGTACTGAGCGCCAATTTCCCTGCGGCGATAGCTGCTTAAAACGTATTCAACAAGACCTCTATATTTCCATTTTTTATCGTAAAGTCCGTAAGCACCATAGCCATATAGTCTCAGTTTTTCGCTGAATTTGGAACTCGTACCCAAGCCCATGCCAAATCGCCAGCCTTCTCGGTTGTTGAAGTTGGCAATATCCCACCAGGCACCTAATTCAACTGGGCCAATCATCTGATAACCACCGCCCAAAGTATTCAGGATGTCCGACACAGTTTTGTAAACAGGTACCTGTTTGATGCTGTCTACCATTTTATAAACCGCCTCCTCGTTTTTGCTCAGTTGTTCATGCCTGTTTTCAGACCAAAAATCACCTTCTTTGTTGACTTCGGCCCAATTTATTTCTTCCGGATCGGCCTTCTGATAGCGATCTGAAGTGCCGGGATCATTGATGACAAAGTCTTTGTACATCTGTGTTTTTCGCCCGATGATCCCCGGCCTTTTTTCTTTTTTATCCGTGGCAAAATCAATCACGGTTTTTTCTTTAAAAGGCAACCAGATGCTGTCCTGTTTGACAAATTCCTGATATATGATGACCCTGTTAACCAAATTGATATTTACATCGGGGCTCATGCGCATATTTACTATCTCGAGTCCGTAATTTTTCAGAGAAACCCAGAAATCGCCATAATAGGTATTTTCTTGTTTGCGTTTGGGTTTGAATTTGAGTTTATAACTCCACTCGTCCTGAATAAAAGTACTGTCGATGATATAAAACTCATAAGTCATCAATGCGGTATTTGAAAAAGGACTGATGAACTCTTTTCCCAGCATCGTTATATAATTATCATAAATACTGTACTTTTCATGGAGCCGGTTGATAAAATCAACGACAGAACTGTTGGTAATACCGGAAACTTTTTGAGCTTTCAGGATCTCTTTTTCTGAGGTGCCCTTTTTTTGATAAACATCATACAGTCTTTCCGCAACATAGGCCGGCAGAAATGGCTTTGCATCGGAGAAAGAATCTACATTTTCAAAAATGAACTGAACCTCTTTGAAGATTTTGCTGTCTTTCATATCGGGGTCAATATTGTCCAAATCAAGTTCTGTTTTGCTGTAAACTTCAGCCTCGTAGCTATCAAAGTTTTTGCGGTCGTTTCTTTTTTTATTTTTAATTATCTGACGAATAATTTCATTGGCCGGATTCTCACCAGCCAATATAACAACTTCGCTGGTTGTGAGAGATGAACTTTTTAGTCGAAAATTAATAATCTGTTCGGCAATATCTTTTTTAATTAATTTTTTCTCAGGTGTATATCCAATTGAAATAGCGCCTATTGAATCGCCGTCTGTCAAAGAAAAGTCAATTCTGAAAGTAAAATTGCCATCAAAGTCGGAGGTTACACCTATAGGAGTACTGCCGTTCAGGAAAACGCTGCAAAATGCCACGCCCTCTTCCGTATCGTCATCTATCACCCTTCCTGTAACTGTACTAATTTGGGCAAAGAGAGGTGTATTGAGGAAAATAAAAATGGGGATGAGTATTTTAGAAATTGTAGATTTTATATTCATGTAGGAATTATAGTAATTAGGTTTAGGAGCATTAAGATCAGCTCAATTTCTAAAAAAAAATGTTAGACGCTCTAATTTATCAAAATATTTTAACCCATTTATCAGTATCGATATTATTTTAGTAATTTTGATAAATAAGCCGACTAATTTCAATGAAAAAAGTACTTTTTTGGGTGCTTCACAGACCCGACCGTTCACCCTCCCAAAGATTTCGATTTGAACAGTATCTGTCTTATCTGAAGGAAAATGGGTACGATTATGACTATTCCTATCTTATCAATAAGGAAGATGATAAGGTGTTTTATGGAAGCGGTAATTATTTGAAGAAATTGAAAATACTGCTAAAAAGTATTTGGAAACGCTATACCGAACTTAGTAAGGCCAAATGCTATGATCTCGTTTTCATACAGCGGGAATGTTTTATGCTGGGCACTGCCTGGTTTGAAAAGCGCATGGCCAAGAAAACAAAAATGATATTCGATTTTGACGATGCCATTTGGCTTCATGCGATCTCTGATGGAAACAAAGCGCTTGCTTTTCTAAAGGATGCTTCTAAAACGGAGCGAATTATAAAAGCAGCACATTTGGTTTTTGCCGGCAATGATTATCTGGCCGACTATGCCCGAAAGTTCAACCCCAATGTTGTAATTATTCCAACTACTGTAAACACAGATCTTTTTGTAAGACATCCTCAACCCCAAAGAGAGGCCATTTGTATTGGTTGGAGCGGAAGTTTTTCAACTATACCTCATTTTGAGTCCTGTCTCGAATCGCTTCGGATAATCAAAGCAAAATATGGGGATAAAGTCTATTTTAAAGTAATAGGTGATGGAAATTATAAAAATGAAGAACTGAATATAAAAGGAATTCCCTGGACTGCAGAGGATGAAGTATCTCAACTTTCCGAACTCGAAATAGGTCTTATGCCTCTTCCTGATGATATTTGGACCCGAGGAAAATGTGGATTGAAAGGGCTTTGCTATATGTCATTGGGCGTAGCAACTATTATGTCTCCTGTTGGTGTCAACACTCAGATTATTCAGGATGGAGTCAATGGTTTTTTGGCATCCACGGTCGAGGAATGGGTAGATAAAATCTCATTGCTTGTTGACGATGTCAATCTCCGAAAAAAACTGGGAACTGCAGGTAGGCAGACCGTTTTGGACAATTATTCGGCACATTCACAAAAGAAAAACTACCTGAAATATTTCGATGAACTATGTTTAAATTCCTAATTTTTCAATTTAGGTGAAATTAACTTTTTAAAAACTAAACTGCCCCTTTAAATTATAAAAATTTAAAAGGGCAGTAAAATATAACAGTTGGAATAAAGTTATTTTGCAAGTACTAAAAAGGCTGTAAGGCTGAGTATAAACAAAGCCTCGAGAGCTGCAATCAATAATAAAGTCTTTTTGTCGAAGGATTTTAGCATAGTTTTTAGAATTTAAACAAACAGATATATAGATAACGTATTAAAAGTGACTAAAAGCTGCTTTAACCCTACACTTTTTATCAATATTTTAAGAAAAATTAAAAATAATGAATATTTCAGCAACTGATAAATTTAAAAACCTACTTGATTCAACACTTTCTGAAGGAAGTTTTCTAAAACTTACCCTTAGTAAACCTGCAAATAGCGAACTGCCGCAGAATATTTATGCAAAAGCCGTTCAGTTGAAAAAAGGAAAAGCGCTTTCCTGTACCCTGCGCTATGCAACAAAAGATATCACCCAAAATTTTTACCTAGGTATAGAACTTGATAATCAGGTGGATACTTGGTTGGGCAAATCTTTTAAAATAGCTACACTGATAACAGAAGGGGAGGAGACTGTATTGCAATTCAACAACAAAGGAGAAGCACAAATTAGATATATTAAAAATCAGACTGACAAAAAAGCTCAGGTATTAACACATAATAAAGAGAAAAATTACCTGATTGAAGAACACTCAAAATTTTTACAACTTTTGGGTGTAAGTTCAAAAGAGGGAAAAGTTTATAATGATCAGCAGGATAAGTTCAGGCAGATAAATAAATATTGTGAGATTATGAGTGCTCAGCTGGGGCAA
The DNA here is from genome assembly GCA_903854205.1 of uncultured Bacteroidota bacterium. GTDB lineage: Bacteria > Bacteroidota > Bacteroidia > Chitinophagales > Saprospiraceae > Saprospira. The sequence goes on from CAINVS010000100.1 coordinate 5,920, forward strand.
GCTAATCTAATAAAAAATTGCTATAAAGCACTCAAAATAGTTGATATGGGCAGCGGTAAAGGCTATCTTACATTTGCACTATACGATTTGATCAAAAATCAATTAGGCCGAAATGTAGAAATGCTAGGCGTAGAACTCAGAACTGAACTCTGTGATTTTTGCAACAAACAGTCAGCATCACTTGAATGGAATGAGGGTCTTCGTTTTGCAGCAATGGATATTTTGAGTTATAACGAAGGTGATATAGATGTACTCATTGCCCTTCATGCCTGCGATATTGCTACAGATATTGCTATTGCACAGGGAATTCGCAATGGGGCCGAGCTAATTGTTGTGGCACCCTGCTGCCATAAACAGATTAGGAAAGAGATGAAGCCCCAAGGACCTTGGACTGAGATTTTGAAACAGGGAATATTGATGGAAAGACAGGCTGAATTAATTACCGATGCACTTCGTGCGTTGTTGCTGCAAAAATGGGGTTATAAAACAAAGGTATTCGAATTTATTTCCACGCAGCATACTCCAAAAAATGTCATGATTGCAGCTGTGAAAAGTAACGCAAAAATGAACGAAGGGACAAATCAAATAGAAAAAGATATTCAGGGCTTGAAAGATACCTTTGGTATATCTGAACATTATTTGGAAAAACTACTGAAGGGGTAGGGTTCCGGGGGGCAATTTGGTAATTCCGGGTGAATTGATACCCTGAGAAATAGCAAAAGCAGCTATTCGGGCTTCCCGACCTTTAGTATCCAATAATATTACTAATGCTGAAAAATAAAAAGGCAGTGCAGGAATTTTATATCGGGCAAGTGCCCCAAAGTTCATGGAAGAAAATCCAACAGCAAACGCAAAAATTACGGCAAAAATAAGACAAAAGAGTACCGTTGGATCTTTAGCCATTTCTACAAACGTTTTAAAAAAGCCAATTTTAAAAAATACGAAAAAAGTAAAGAAAAGCGTAAACATAGATTCCACGGCAGATGGAATAACGATTATTTTTCTGGCTTCCCAAGGATAGGGCCTAAAAAGTGCTACATTAATAGCTGCCGGAGCCTTTTTTAACATACCGGATACCGTTGGCTCCATAACTCCCAACGAATAGCCCATTCCACCATCCAACTCAGAATTTAGTGCAATCCACCATTGAGTTTTGGCTGCTTCCAAAGCAATATCCTCCAGCTTGAAGGTGGAGGAAACCTGTTGTAATGCTATTCCTCCGAAGCCGATACCCATAGCAAGAAGTAAGGGAATAGAGAGGGCCTGAAGAGTTTTGTTTTTAATTTTATTTTTATACATCAGACTAAGCCATATTATAGCTGCAGGTACTACTGCCACTGCAATGTAGGCTTTTACTACTATAGAATAGTATAAGCCAATGATTAGAGCTATTAGTGGCAGGGCCAGTCCTCTGGCACCGGGCTTATAAAAAAGGAAATAAAGCCCGTAAACAAACATACCTACACCCCCCATTGATAAAGGGTCTTTCATGAGTCCCGTCCCCCAAAAACAGACAGAGGGCACAAATAGAATGGCAATAGCCAATTCGCGGTGCAAGTGAGGATAGATGTCCTGCAAAACCCTGTATAACATCCAGGAACCTATAAATGCAATACAGGTGATTCCAAATGAAGATCCAATAAAACTGCCAAAGGTCAGAAACCCGAATAAAGCACCGGTTTTAACAACTGCGAGCATTGATGGATTTCTGAAAAACAGAAATATTGTTATGTTTGACTTGGCTTCTTCGGAATACATCTCATATGGATACAAGAGCATTTCCATTCCGGTACTGAACCCCTTTGTGAAAAAAGCATTCGCAATATCCAAAGTCCCAAAATAATACCAGGTTGTATCACCGTAACCATAGTAGTACTGATATAGACAGGCTGTAAGAAATGCACCGATCAGTCTGACAACCAAGGCAGGAATAAAATATTGGGCAACGACAGAATTTTTATACCGACTTTTCTTTATCGCTGAAAATAAGGCCACCAATCCCCAAACCAAAAATGGCAGGAGAATAAAGTCCAACAAATTCAGAATATCCAATCCTTTTGCTCCAAGGAACAAAGGAGTCGGTGAAAGTAAATTCATAAAGAAAATTAAAACACTGAGTGAAAGGCGGAAAAACTATTTTGAAAAGCGCCTGCAATAGTATATTTTTACAAAAATAATAAAAATCACATTGCTTTGGAACAATACGCAGGGAAAATAGCTGTAGTTGCAAATACTGCTTGGAATATTGTCAATTTTCGCTTGGGGCTCATAGTTGCCTTAATCGAAAATGGCTATGATATTGTTGTTATTGCACCCGAAGATGAATATGTTTCTAAAATTGAAGCAACGGGCTGTAAATTTATTCCATTGCAAAGATTGGACAGAAAAGGAACAAATCCGGTCAAAGACCTTCGATTGACACATGAGCTTTACAGGATTTACAAAAGAGAAAAATTTGATCTGGTACTTCATTATACAATAAAACCAAATATTTACGGAACCTTTGCCGCCTCTTTTGCGGGGGTGAAGGCCATCTGTACAGTTACCGGACTGGGCTACAGTTTTTTGAGTGATAACTGGATTAGCCGCCTTGCCAAAAATCTCTACAAAAGAGCCTTCAAAAGAGCTGTTTATGTAGCTTTCCAAAATGACGATGACAGGCAGCTTTTTATTTTACAAAATCTGGTAACTGCAGATAAAACTATGTTGATAAGAGGTTCCGGGATAAAATGTGATTATTTCTGCCCTCTGCCTAAAACAGAAACATCTGAGAATTTTATTTTTCTTTTTGTTGGTCGACTTTTGCTCGACAAGGGAATCCGGGAATATTTAAATGCAGCGGCTGAAGTTAGAAAGAGCTACCCCAAAACAGAATTTTGGGCAGTCGGTGCTTTAGATACCGATAACCCATCCTGTATAGATTCTGACTCGGTTGCGGATGCACAACAGAAAGGTTTACTGCGCTATTTCGGCCCTTCAGATGAAGTAAGAGAATTTGTGCGAAATGCTGATGTCGTTTTACTTCCGTCTTACAGGGAGGGCTTGCCGCGTGTTATGCTTGAGGCAATATCAATGGCAAAACCAATCATCACTACCGATACTGCCGGTTGCCGTGATACTGTAATTGATGGGATAAACGGATATATGGTTCCTGTAAAAGATTGGGAAGCTCTGGCTGCCGCAATGAAAAAAATGTTGGAAGCGGATAAGGATACTCTTAATAAAATGGGTGAGGAAGGACGCAAATTGGCACTCAGAGAATTTGACGAAAAGATGGTTGTTAAGCGTTATATTGATGTAATTGCCTATCTAATTGCCAAGGGGAATGCTAAATGAGAAACAACAGGCATTTTTTGATTCTTCAAACCGAAAAATAAATGTAATTTTGTGAGTTGGGTAAATTTTCCTATTTTCGATAAAACGGAAGAAATCCAATCTTATATTTTTTGCTTTTGAACCTATTGCAACTATGTTCTACCATCTCGGACGTTATATACTACTTATGTTCAGTACATTGGCCAAGCCTGAAAAGCTGTCGATGTATTGGAAGGAAACTGCACGTCAGATGCATGACATCGGTGTGGGATCGCTCATTATTGTCGGACTTGTATCTGTCTTTATCGGTGCTGTTACTGCCGTGCAGTTTGCCTATCAGTTGCAGGGTTCTTCCATTCCTCCATATTATATCGGTTATATCATTCGTGATATTATGATCATTGAGTTGGCCCCGACCTTTACCTGTTTGGCTCTCGCCGGAAAAGTAGGATCGAATATGGCTGCTGAAATTGGCGGTATGCGGCAAAAAGAGCAGATTGATGCCTTGGAAGTAATGGGTGTAGATACAGCAGCCTATCTGATTTTACCAAAAGTAATTGCTGCCGTAGCAGTAATTCCTATGCTTGTTGTTTTATCGGCCTTTGCAGGTATGACAGGTGGTTATATCGCCTGTGTACTTGGAAAATTGGTCACTGTTTCAGAATTTATGCAGGGTCTTCGTTCCTTTTTTATACCCTACAACATCTTTATGATGTTGGTTAAATCTGTTGCTTTTGCATTTTTGCTGACTTCCATCTCCTGTTATCAGGGATTCTATGTTAAAGGCGGAAGTATTGAATTGGGCCAGGCGAGCACCAATGCAGTGGTGATGAGCAATATCGTTATTCTGCTTGCCGATTATGTTATTGCCCTCCTTTTGATTTAATGATTGAATATTTTTATAAAGTTTTGTACCACAATATTCAATGTCCAATACCAGGTTGTTATGATTCGCGTAGAAAATATTAAAAGGCAGTTTGGAGAACAGCAGGTGCTAAAAGGCATCAGTACTGTTTTTGAGCCGGGCAAAACCAATCTCATCATCGGAAAAAGCGGTGCCGGTAAAACCGTCCTCTTAAAAATTTTGGTTGGTCTTGTTGCGCCAACATCCGGTACTGTCTGGTACGGAGATATCAATTTTACGCAATTGAACGTAAAACAGCGAAAAGCTATCAGAAGTGAAATGGGTATGCTCTTTCAGGGTTCTGCCCTTTTTGACTCTATGTCAGTAGAGGAAAATGTTAGATTTCCGGTAGATATGTTTACCAATCTTACGAGTAAAGAAAAGAAAATGACCGTCGATGCCACACTTGAACGTGTTGGACTTAGCGGTGCCAATAAAAAATATCCATCAGAAATAAGCGGTGGTATGCAAAAACGGGTAGGTATTGCAAGAGCAATTGTACTCAATCCCAAATATCTGTTTTGCGATGAGCCCAACTCCGGTTTGGACCCCACAACTTCATTGCTGATTGATGAACTTATACGTGAACTGACGATTGAACATAATATGACAACCGTCATAAATACCCACGATATGAACTCGGTAATGGAGATTGGGGATAAGATTAATCTGCTCTATTTTGGAGAATTGGAATGGACCGGAAATTGCAAGGAGGTAATGACGAGCGATAATGAGGTACTGAATGACTTTATTTTTGCCTCACCTTTTTTGCAGCGTCTGCGCGATGCTGCCCTGAAAAATGGCGGATCGGTTTAAAGTTTATAATATTACCTAAAAAGGGTGCTATCGATATATTCGGAAGCACCCTTTTTCTATTTACAGCAAATATTTCAGCACAGATGCCCAATCAGGATACTGTTCAGAACCAAAGAGCAGTTGTTCTCCCTTGAATGGGTAAAAGTGATCATCGATCAGATAGTCACCGATGATAAACTCCTTGCGCTGACAGAGGATGAGATTGGGCGTTGTTTCCAGTCCCAAATGTTTTTCTACCCATACCCTTTTCTCTGTGTAGCAGAGGGGATTGATGTAGGAGGGAGCCGTCAGTATGAAAACATCATAATGTTGTTCTAATGTTTTATATGCTTCTATAGCACCCTGAATAGGTTCTAAATTGGCGAAAAAGCCGTATTGAGACTGCGGATAGGCGATCTCGGGTCTTTCCTTTATCTTTTCGGCAAAACGTCTGCTGAAATGGCAGAGCGTATCATCCATGTCTATGAATACTCTTTTTTTATCGCTCATCAGTTAATATCTTTTGGATCTTTGTTGGTCATATACTGCTCCGCAGCAGCAATTTTTTGAATATCTTCTTTGACCATATTCAAACCCAAGGTTTCAGATAATTGTTTTTCACCCTGCTCCATTTCCCAGAGCATTAGTGCATAATCCAAAATCTGTGTCTGATTTTCGGGATTAAGATCATCGAATAGTTTAAGTAGTTTTTCGCGCATAGGAAGAGAAAAAATAATATTCAAAGTAAAACTAGGATCTTTTACAGAAAAATAATATTGAAAACATTAGAGTTTTTCAATTTCTTCAATGGAAAGTCCGGTGTATCTGGAAATTTTTTCAAATAATACGCCATCAGCCTTCATTTCTTTTGCTATTTCGTACTTTCCTTCAACTTTTCCTTCAACTTTTCCATCGTCAAAAGCAGTATCTACAACATTTTTCAAATCGCGGTAATACTTAAGACTCTCCTCGTACATTTCCTTTTCCTCTTTGGAAAATTTAGCAATTTCTGCGGCAGCAAAAAGAGTTTGAAATACTTTTTCCTGTAAAGATTTTGGTCTGTCCTGCAGTTTTGCCAGATGTTTGAATATATAAAGCCATTTTTCAATTTGAGATTCCAGAAATTCTACATTTTTCTCAAATTTTGGCAACTCAATATAGATAAATGTAAGTTTATCATAGAAAACTTTATTTTTTTGGTTTTTAAGTTGAACAGTGTGAATATATTCATGATCATCTTTATCCTCTTCAAATATAAAATCCAATATCCCGATTGTGTAAACTGCAGATAATTTAAAATCCCAATCACCTCTTTCTGCCTGAGCTTGGATTGGAAATGAAGCATAGTATACACTTCTGTCTTTGAAATAATTTTGCTTTGCACGTTGTAATTCTACAATAAATTTTTCTCCTTTTTCACTTTCACAAAAAAGGTCAAAAATTGCTTTTCGGTCATATTCGGTACTTGGAAGATGCTCGTTATGCTGATAAGTTAAATTTTTGATTTTGTGACGCTCAGGCAACAATTGGTTCAGAAAATCAATCAGCAATTCTTTGTTAATTTCAGCTCCAAATAATTTTTTGAACCCAAAATCAGTAAGCGGATTGATGTATTTGTCTTCTAATACCATAATTTATGTTTGTTTTATGTTCAAATATTTATGAAAAGAAGATAAGATTTTTGGCGCTCGGATACAAATTTTATTGCTTTTCAAAACTTTCACCCCGCTTTGAACAAATTTATTTGAAATAAAATTCTTGCTCCTAAACCCTTTTTTTTACCCTAAACCTGAACAACTTTCCAAGCATTTTCCAAAAATACACATTCAGTTTTACCAAAACGTAAAATCCGAAAGCAAATGGCCGAAGCAGGGTAAAGAAAATATTTTTACGCAGAGAAATTGCCGGTACAAATTTATTGAATAGTCCGTAATAAAGCTCGGTTTGATAGTCGAGAAGCACTTCACCGTCTGTCTGATACTGTTCAAAAAGAATATGCAGGGCTTTTATTGCCCATTTGAATTTTGGGTCATCGGGCGGCAGGGCATTGTGCGATGCGATATAGTATCCCTGCAGTCCGTCCCAGTCAAGGCGTACCTGATTTGGAAAAAGTTTTCGTTCATAACCCGATTTAAAAAACTGCCCCAGACTATTTTCATCTGGACTGCTGTCGTATTCATGATCAGGACCCAAAGTATATTGTCTGAAAAAATGGCTGAAAGCCCAGCTGAAAGTACGTTCAGTATCTGTTGTCAGCCGATGTCTGAGCCCCAGGACATAACTGTTCAGGCGAAGGCAGCGTTGCAATTCGGCCGTAATTTCATGACTGCTCAGCGTATTATTAAAACCTTCACCTATAAGTACTGCCGAATCGATACTGTCTTCATCCAATGGCATTCTTTTCAGAGAAGCGGCTGCAGTCCAAAGGTTGGGCTGCTCACCGAGTGTCTCCACTATAAAACGATGGTATTCCTTGTCCTCTTCCAAGAGACAAAGCAGATTTACGTGTTTTAGCCACAATCTGCCAAAATGTTCAGTACCCTCTCCGCTCACCATTACCACGTATTTCCGGCCAACCTGCAGCTCATATTTCAGAAATTCCAGCACCTGAAGTGGAGGGTGTGGGTGAAATTCTGAGCGGTAAATGATGTTGTCGGGGTTGTTCATGCTGTTTTTGATGTGCGGATGTGCGGATGTGGCGATGTGCAGATTCGTTATTTACATATGTATAAATTTTAAATCCATGTTGATACCTATAAATCTAAAAAGCGAAATTGTTATAATCTCTGCAAAGCTGATTTTCGTTTTTCTTTAGCATTATCAATTTATCGGAATCGATTCATTCGCATATCCGCAAATCACCAAATCCGCACATCAAATAAAAATTTTCAAATTGCGTATTATTTTTTTCCCGTACTCCCAAATCCCCCTGCACCTCTTTCCGTCTCAGTGAGGCTGTCCACTTCGGCCCAAGAAATGCGTTCATACCTGGCAATAACCATCTGTGCGATGCGTTCTCCCGGTTCTATAACTACTGCTTCCGTATTTAAGTTGATGAGGATGACGCCTACTTCTCCGCGGTAGTCGCTGTCGATTGTACCCGGAGCATTGGGAATGGACAATCCTTTTTTGAAGGCGGTACCGCTGCGTGGCCGCACCTGTGCCTCGTAGCCAATTGGCAGTTCTATGAAGAGTCCGGTAGGGATAATAATCCTTTCCATGGGCTGCAGTGTTTTGGCTGTTTCTATATTGGCCCTAAGGTCAAGGCCTGCACTGCCTTCAGTAGCATATTCCGGCAGCGGAAAAGCTGAATTGTTGACGATTTTAACTTGCATGACGCTATTGTTTTTAAAAAAGGTGAGCTAAAGGTTCGCACTTAGCCCCACCCTTGTGGATACTTTGGTAAAAATAAGGATTTTTTTGTTTGGAGGGTGGATTTTTTTGGGGTATGTTAACCCCTAAATCTAGCGATAACTATGTATAAGAATTGAATTGCTGACTTAAAAAAAAAACACTAAAATTATTAGCCTTAGGCAGCGTTTGTTCTTTTTAAATCAACGATTATGAGAATCCTCATCCTGCGTCGCTGCCGATACTCCTGACATTATTTTTCCGCTCATGCCCAATTTTCTTAGACCTGCGACACTTCAAAAGCGGCCTAAACTCCGAAGGGCTAAGATCGATTCGGTTCTTCCAATTCAGCTCCAAAGGCGCATTGTTTTTGAAGCAGCATTATCTGCGTAAATTGAAAAAGCAGCTAGGCAGCAGAATTTTAATTGATCGGCTCAATGTTATTATATTACCTGGGCAATACCTCGTATTCGTAGATGCTGGAGCCATAAATTTTAGGATCTTTACTTTCTACCTTTAATTCAAGATTATACTTACCGGCCTTTTCCTGCTTCACTTCATATACAGCTTTTCCATCTATAACCTCGATAATCTTGCCATTAACAAAAGCCTTATATTTTGCCTTTGCATCATAACAACTTAAAATAAATTCAAATTCAAGGTCATCACCCTCTTCAACAACCCATGATTTTGCTTTGACATTTATTTCACATTGATCGAAACGTTTATTGGGGTTGATTTCTTTCTCTAAAAAAGTTAGTATATTAAGAATCTTTCTATTTGTTTGACTTTTGAGTGATTCCAATACCATAAGTGTTTCTTCAATTGTAGCATACTCGAAATTTTTTTTTATTTGAGTATTCGATTTTAACTGATATTTCAGCAGTTCCATTGCTGGTTTTTCAAAATTGAAATAGTCAATGTTTTTTCGCTGAATAATTTTAAAAAAATCTTCCAGCGCAGCCACAAATATTTTATCTTTTTCTTCAATTAAATTTTGCAGTTCCGAAGCATTGTTTTTTTTAAAAAAGATAGTGTTGCTGGCTTTTTTATCATCTGATGCAAAAACAAGTCCTTCCAATTCAGGTTTATCAGTATTCTTAAATTTACTCAGGCCTTGTTTTACATAACTTTCCATTCGTTCCTTCATTGATTTTCCGCTCAGTTCACCCTTGTATAAATAAATTCCTTTTTCATTTTTTAATTGGGCTTCGAGATTATCTACTTTTTGCGTTATAGCCGCTATATTTTCTGAAAGAATGTTCAATAGACTGATAAGCTGCTCAAAATTATTATCCTCATCAGCCCTATTTTTTAATTGGATTGTCTTATTCTTTATTAGTAGGTCCAATTCCTCATTATTCTTTTTCAAACTTTCAATAATTTCAGCATTAAAGCTGCTTTTATCAACCTTACAACTAAATAGTACTGTAAATGAAATTAATAAAAATAATAGTTTATAAAAATGCATAATTTTATTTTGGGGGAATGACGACATAGCTTATTTTTTGTACAAATTTTTGAATTTCATAACTTTTTGGATTTTCAAATTGTCCTTTAATTGTTAACGTCTTTACACCGGTTTCTTTTGTTTTAATCTTGTATTTTTGCAGGCCCCAATTACCGTAAACACTATCATTTTCAAAATAAACCTTTAGGTCTTTATTGAAATATTTTTTTGCAATTCTAATGCTTCCTTTGTTTACATCACCCGATTTAATTATAGTTTTTTCAGGTACAATAGCAACATAATCACAACTCCGTAAACATTTACAGCCTGCACCATAGGCCAAAAAAGAATTATAGTTAGCTTTTAATGAATAAACCCGAGCCCTCCATTTAGCAATAAGGGTCTGCTGTTCAATTAATGAGAGTCCCTTAAATTTTTTTTGAAAGCGCTCTTTAGATTCATCAAATTGAACAGTTTTTAAAAAATCGTTCAATTTCTCTTTAGGAAATCTGAAACAAGGAATTACCGATTCAGAAACCGATTTACAATTTGCCAGCGCTTTTTCATTTGCTTCGAAAGCCAGTTTCAACAAATTATAGAACTCTGAGACTTGGTTTTCTGATAATCTTGATGACCTAGGATAAAGACGATCAATTTCAGTGAGAGAATGTTTTGATATAGAATCGAAAACAAAAAAACCATTTAGAATAAATGTAGCCATTTCAGTCTGATCACAGCAGAAACAGAAATTTTCCAATTCTGAGAGATGAAATTTATCTATTTCATTTTCATAGAGTTTTAAACTTTCCTCGAATTCATTTTTGATTAGTTTAATACGAATTTCATGCCGCCTATCTATTCCGCAGCTAAAAAATAAAAGTGTTAAAATACAAACTATTAAATGCTTATTCATGCTTAATGAACTATTCAATTGTTTTACTTATATTTTCCTTATCAGAACAAATTTAGAAAATTTTAATAAAAAAATAGACTAGTTTATAATGTTAAAACGAAAAAAAATAAATCGATGAAGACAGCTTATACATTTTTACAAAAAAATAATTTTTATCACTACTAACCGACAAAAAAAATAAAAATTAGGAGCTATCCGATACAGGTATAGCTCCTTTTTCATATTTTA
>CAINVS010000101.1 GCA_903854205.1 uncultured Bacteroidota bacterium
AAAACCACAAATTCGGTCCTTCGGTTTTTCTGTCTCCCTTCGGCTGTATCATTTGTTCCGATTGGAACTGTTTCTCCATAGCCTTTTGCTTCGAGTCGGTCTACTGAGATTCCTTTCCCGACAAGATATTGTTTTACTGCATTTGCGCGTCGGTCTGAAAGGCTCATATTATCGGCATCGGCACCCTCATTATCTGTATGACCGTTCAATCTGATTCTCATTGTGGGATTTTCATCCAAAAGCTGTTTCAGCTTATTGAGCTCATTTTGAGATTCGGGACGAAGTTCTGCCGAATTGGTTGAGAAAAATACATTTTTCAAAATAATCGGTTTATTCTCTTTTTCAGGAATCGCCGAATTATTGGGAATGTTTTCTGTAATTGGCTGCAGTGGAATATTCAGCAAAAAAGGATCGTTTTGTTTTCTCGCTTCTTTGAGCGCAAAATTGTCCGAATAAAATAAGTATTTGGGACGTCGTACATTCAGACTATAGTCTTTTCCCAAAGGCAGACAAAGCAAAAATTCACCATCGGCATCAGTTTTTGCTTTTGCGTAGAGCTTGCCGGCAGCAATATCATAAATTTCTACCTCAGTTTTGGGCAGGGCTTTGTTGGTAACTGCATCATAGACATAGCCTTTAACATAGGTAACTTCTTTGGGGCGGGTCCCTTCCGGCATATCGAAATGGTAAATATCCAAAGAGCCGAAGCCACCGGGACGGTCAGAAGCAATAAATGCCAAAGTCCCCGTGAGGGTTACGGCCAGAGCCTCTTCGTTTTGAGCAGTATTTATAGGATAACCGAGATTTTCCGGTTTTCCCCAACGACCATCGGCCTGCAGACGCGAAACAAAAAGATCGAGACCGCCCATTCCGGGATGTCCTCCCGAGCTGAAGTAGAGCGTCTGCCCGTCAGGGTGAATGCAGGGTGCACAATCATCATAGGGCGTATTGAGTTCTTCGACAACACTGGGTTCAGCCCAGCTGCCATCGTCTTTACGGCGGCTGATCATTAGGTTTTTATCACCCTGTCCACGGGCACCGCCACGGGTAAAATAAATAGCATCGCCATTGGGGGCCACAGATGGCTGTGATTCCCAATTTGGGGTATTAATTGTCGGACCAATATTTTTTGGCGTTGTCCATTTTCCGTTTACACGTTCAGAAAAGTAGAGATCGCAACTGCCAAAATCTCCTTTGCGGTTACAAACGGTGAATACCAAAAACTTACCATCGGCAGAAACACTTTGTGCGGCTTCATTCTCGGGGGTATTTACGTTGGGCAGCGGCTCGCCTTTAGTCCATTCGCCATTTTTGCGCAAACTTCGGTAGAGGTCTTCCTGCCCCTCCTGCCCTACTCCGATTTGAACTGTATAAATGAGGGTATTTTCATCGGCCGTGATGGAGGGAAAATAGTCGCGATGACCGGAATTAATATTCGGCCCCATATTTTTAGGATCAAAACGGACAGGTTTTGCTAATGCATCGGGACGAAATTTTGCGTCGCCCAGCATTTTTTTTGCCCTATTGTCACGGGCTTCATTTTTCGGCGGATAGGTCAGGAATTTTTCAAGATGCTGTCGGCTTTCCACGTACTGTTCCTGCTCCATCGAAATCTGACCCAAAGTATAATAAACCCCGGGATCATAATCGGGCGCAAGCTTCAGTGATTTATTGAGATACTCTACAGCCATTGGCCATTTTTTTTGCTGAATGTAGCAATCGGCCATTGAATGGTAAGCATTGACAAAATTGGGCTGTTTTTTAATAATCTTCTCCAGTTCTTTGATGGATTGGTCATAGTTGCCGGCATTGAACTCAGCATAAGCAATTTTAAATGCTGCTTTTATTTTTTCGGGTGCTTCTTTTGTAGTAATATAGTTCTGAGACATCAGACTCAGGCTGCAGAAAAGTATCAGAAATAATGCTGTGAGATTTCGCATATTCTTGGAAAATTAACGTTCAAAAATGCCGATTACTGTTGTTCTATCCAGGGATTCTTAGAAAGTGCACTGTTATAATAAATTGGATTTTCGGAAACTTCTTTATCAATCCAATCGGGCAGATTGAAAATCTTATCCTTATCTTCCAACTCAAGTTCTGCAATAATTAGGCCCTTATGAATCCCTTCAAAAACGTCCAATTCCCATATCATATTATTCTCGCTTAAAGTATATCTTGTTTTTTCTATGAGATAGGGTTCGCAAAGTTCCAATAAGGCAAGTGCATCGGAATGCGGAATTTCATATTCAAATTCAGCTCTTTCGATTCCGACTGTTTTTCCTTTGATGGTCAAGTATCCCTTTTCCCCCTTTGTTCTTACTCTTACGGTACGCTCCGGCGCAGTATTCAGATAACCCTGACGGATATCGACACCCGTGGCCAATTTTTTCAAACGTTCAAAAATTAAGTTGTTGACCGTATATTTTCTTTCAATTTCGAGTCCCATGCTGATGCTTTTTTTAAAAATGTTTATTGATGTACTTTATTCTTTGTACTAATAAGACGCAATAAATTCGTGGTGTATCAAATTCTTAATTAAAGAACTCGCTCTGCTCGGTTCTTAATTTATTTTAGTTTATCCGGATTATCCTTCACAAAATCACCCCACCCACTGTATTTTTTTCCCGATTTACCCAAAACACTGCTGCTTTGGATATAATGACAGTAAGCTACGCCAACAGCATCGGTTGCATCCATAAATTTATGGTGAAAGTCTCCTTCTACCAGATGCGGAAGCATAGCTGCTACCTGTTCTTTGGATGCAGCACCCTGTCCGGTCACCGATTTTTTTACAGAACGGGGGCTATATTCAATAATGGACAATCCTTTACAGGCAACAGCAGTCATTGCTGCACCCTGTGCCCTGCCTAATTTCAGCATGGCCTGAACATCTTTCCCAAAGAATGGAGCTTCAATAGCAGCATCGGTCGGTTCATACAGATGAATGAGTTTTTGCAGTTCCTCATAGATGAATTTCAGTTTTGCGGGTTGATCTTCAAATTTGCGCATATCTAAAACACCCATTGAAATTAATTTGGGTTTATTTCCGGCTGCCTGCAAAAAAGCATATCCTAGAACATTACTGCCGGGATCAATGCCTAATATTATTTTTTTCATAAACTACTTTTGTACAAAGATAACTAAAAGCCCTTATAAAATCAACTGTCTTTAGACGCTCTGTGAGATTCCCGTAAAATGATTCTTACTCCTAAAAAAGGAACCAAAAAGCTGCTTTCATTTATTTTTATGATTGATTATAACCGTTCCTTTAGAGCGATCTGCCTGTTGTGTCTTTCTTTCTCTGATAATTGGTCTCCAATTTTCTTCTTTAATGGTATTAAAGCTAATAGAAATAATACTTTCAGGTATTTTTAACCTACTTTTTGTCCATTAACTCCAAATTCAAATATGAATAAATAAACGAACAAAAATTATAAAAGAAGTTAAAGCGTTCAATATTCTCTGAATCAACAATGCGATTTTTATTAAACGTGGATTGAGATTCCATTGCAAAGCTATGCATATACTCAGTTCTCAGATAATACTTTTTAGACCTCAACGATAGAACTACAGAGCTCGCTTCGATTGGTTCTGTTCACATTTTATTCAAAAGCATAGTTTTACAATAATTTTGTTTAAGTAATAATGATAGCTGATACAAATCTGAAGTTGCTTTTAATCCTTTTTAACTGATAAATATCCAATTTTGACAGAATTTACAGAAATATAATTCACAATAGAAGTTAAATAGTTTTATTAAACAAGTTTACAAAAATGACAATTAGTTATTATCTTACATACTGAAAAATATCTTTCATCAATTTAACCCAGATATTGTCATGCAGGAAAAAAGACCTAATGAAATTAACATAGAACTGCCCGAAGAAATTGCAGAAGGCGTGTATTCCAACCTTGCTATTATTACTCATTCGCATTCTGAGTTTGTTCTCGACTTTGTACGAATTGTACCAAATATAGCTCAGGCTAAAGTAAAATCAAGAGTAATACTGACCCCGCAACATGCCAAAAGGTTGATCATAGCACTTCGTGATAATTTGCGCCGTTATGAGGAAAGCTTTGGCACTATTCAGGATATTGAAGGTGGTGCACCTTCTTTTCCTATGGGATTCAATGGCCCTACAGGACAGGCATAATTGTTTTAAGAATCTTATTTCCAGTTAACCAAAATTTTTTATTTAGAAATTTATTCGCTTAGAAGTCCATCATGTATTCTAATTATAGATTTGGGTTAACTCAGAACCGTCATTAGCTTTGGCAATGAACCCCGAAGGGCTCCGGTTAACTTACAATTCGATTCTATGACCATAGTCCTCTCTATATTTTTTTTAAATACTTATGTAATTTCATATAATCGAGTAGGAGGCTGACGATTATTTCGTCAGCCGTCCTCTCACACCACCCTGCATACCGATCGGTACAGGGCGGTTTCTCAGGGATTGACTCTAACTTTTCGGTAACAGCCTGATAATGATGA
>CAINVS010000102.1 GCA_903854205.1 uncultured Bacteroidota bacterium
AAAAGCCTGAAAGTGTTGCAAATGACGAGAGCGATGCTTCCTAACGATGTCAGTCTAAAAAAAACCTTCGTTAAAAGGTGGTACCTTCAGCGAGGCTTTTTAAAGAAGACAGGCGGAAAAAGATATTGTGATTAGTTATCATTATTTTTGCTCAAGTACTTAAGTAGCCATTCATAAATAATAAGATTGTATATTAAAAATGAAAGCCATTCTCATCGCAAGATAAGAATGGCTTCACCTATATAAAAATGACTCAACTATGCTAATTCTAAAAGAACCTGATTTTTTTCAACAGCATTACCTTTTATAACTTTTACTGTTTTAATAACACAATCGGCAGGAGCTTTTATCACATTTTCCATTTTCATGGCTTCCAAAATCAGTACTGAATCTCCTTTCAGGATTGACTGACCTTCTTCCACCAGTATTTCTAATACCATACCTGGCATAGGTGCTTTTATATCATTGGCTTTCTTAGCGTTTTTAGCACTGAATCCCAACTGTTCAGCCAAAAGATCGAATTTGTCTTTGGCACTCAAGTTAAAAACATGGCTGTCTATACGGATTAAAAAAGATTTGTTTTCATAATCTGCAGATAAAACAACTGCACCGTAAGAACGGTGATTAAAAAGAATATTAAATCTTCCCGCTTCCACTTCAATTAAATCCCAATTAATTTCTTCTGGATAGATGTCGTACTGATGTTTATCGTTGGCTGAAATTTTGTACATATAAATTCAGATAGTTGATATTTATGGGGAAAGTTTATTTAGTGTTGCCCAATCTTGTCATAAAGTAGACTTCAAAACAGGTATAACAAAGATAGACAAAAAAGAATGGAATAATAAAATATTGTGTGGCGGGTTTTGACAATAAAAAATATAGCAGAATTATTGTAAGGCTCATCAGCATTTTAACAGCTGTTGCAGCCAGAAAAAACTGACCAAAAATCTGTTTATTCTGTTTCCCTGCACTTATCTGACCACCTTTATAAACTAACAAAGAAAACACAAAAAAAAAGCTGAAGCTAATCCAAGACAAAACTGTGTAATCAGACAAAGCTTCCAAATACTGGAAACCGACAAGCACTGCCGATACGAGCGCTGAAAGGCCTGAAAGCAAGAATATAAACGTCTTAGGAGACATAAAAAGGTAAATTCGAATTTTAAAATTAAGTAAAATTAAAAGTTTTTCACTCTTCTTCTTTCACATTATTTTTATTGTCTGTCAATATCTGTTTTATAAAAACATACATTGAAAGACCAACACCAAAGAGTGAAAATATAACTGTAAACAAGGGCTCTGCCGTTAACCACTCATCCATTTTTACACCCAACCAGGAAAATGCTGCAATAATCAAAGCCATTTGAATACCCATTCCAGAATATTTCATGTAGACATTCATACTTGCCTTATTCCTGTTAAGCAACTTACCCTCATTTTTATTTTCCTGCATATGAGTTCATTTCGGTTTTCATGGTACATTTTCCATTAAAAATGGCATTCTCTTCAAGAATTAAAATAGAAGATAGAATATCACCATCAATTTGAGCAGTACCCCTAATATCCAAAACAGCATTTACAGTAATATTGCCTGATACTTTACCTTCGATTAAGGCATTTTTACAACTTATATTTCCTCTTACCTGTCCTGTTGTCCCTATAAAAACTTTCGAATTTGAACTGAGATTCCCATCTATAATACCATCAATTCTGATATCACTCAAAACAGATAAATTGCCGCATATCAAACTATCTTTAATGATAATGCTTGAAGAAGGGCCGGCTTCGCTTTTATCCTTAGTCATAATCACTATTAAAATAAATACAAAAGCATAGGAATCTTGCCCCACAAACGAGTCACAATATCCCTATGCCATAATATATAAAAAGATTATTTACTCTTCTTTGATTTCTTCGATTTCTTTAATTTCTTTAGGCACTTTGACAGCTTTTTGTTCTTTCACCTCTTCTTTTTTCTTTTTGGGTACAACAACTGCAGCCTTTTTAGGTGAAATAGTCACGTGCATACGGCGTTCTTCCAACTTTGGCTGATATTCCGGAACACCAACATCAGTCAATTCTTTAAGAAATCGGGAAAGGAGATCCTTACCTCTATCGTTGAATACGATAGAACGTCCTTTAAACTGAACATAAGCTTTTACTTTTGCTCCTTCCTCTAGAAAACTGATTGCGTGCTTGACTTTGAATTCAAAATCGTGATCATCTGTATTGGGACCAAAACGAATTTCTTTGATTACAACCTTTACCTGTTTGGCTTTGAGCTCTTTCTCTTTTTTCTTGCGCTCGTACAGGAATTTTTTCATTTCGATGATACGACAGACCGGAGGATTTGCATTTGGTGATATCTCGATCAGGTCGAGATTTAATTTCTGTGCAATTTCCAAAACCCAACGGGTTTTGTATACTCCTGTCTCTACTTCTTTACCCGCAACAGCGCTAATTTCATCAAAATTATCGCCAACAAGACGAATTTCAGGAACTCTGATGAAGTCATTAACTCTAAAATTTAGAGAATCATCTTTTTTCTCAAAATTTGGGTTTTTAAAATTCTTAGCCAAGCAATTAGTTTTTTAGTGAATAATAAGATATGATTGTAAAATTTTTGAACGACAACAGAGGTCTGATCAATAGACTCTGAAAGATACAAAACAATGATTTGTAAAAGCGATTTTAAGACTATTTTGTTCAAAAATCAAGTTTTTTTTTAACTTTTTTAGTCTAATCTTCTAAAAAATACAAATGAGCACAAATGAGAAGTAAGATTTAAGCGCAAAATGAATAAAACTAAAATGCCGAAGTCCCGCTATTTGGAACCCCGGCATATTATTTTTAACAAATTATTTTGGTTCAAAACCAAGAACAATATTAAATGCACCATAATCCCAAGGCTTAGAACCGATTGGCAGGTTTTTATCGAAACCAATACCATAATCAAATCCAAGTGTACCAAACATTGGCAGGAAAACACGCAGGCCTAAACCTGCAGAACGTTTCAACATAAATGGATTATAATCCCGGAAACCTGTCCATGCATTACCGCCCTGAAGAAAACCAAGTACATAAACTGTGGCACTTGGATTTGGAGAAATCAGATAGCGCAATTCCAAAGTAAATTTATTATATATACCAGCACCAGTTCTGTTGGCCTCCGACACATCATTTACCGGATCTTTGTAACCTCGAAGAGAAACAATATCCTTACCCTGCAAACCTACAAAGTTGGAAAGACCGTCACCGCCTAGTTCATAACGTCCGAATGGAGAAAGTCCTACATTATTGTTGTACATACCAAGAAAACCCATTTTTGTTTCCAGTTTCAACACCAGATTTTTCACCAACTGAGTGTACCATTGTGCTTCGAAATCCCATTTATGGTATTCTACCAATTTAAATCTTTCTTTATCGGAAAGATTTGGATCTTTATAGTCCTTACTATTCACCAAAGAATAAGGAAAGGTCATTTTCAATGACAGAGAGATAGAAGCTCCATCAGTAGGGAATGTTGGGTTAAAAATAGAACTTCGGGCAATAACCTGACGCAAAGCCAAATCGTGGAAATTTCCTGTAGGGATTACAAAGTCAAATCGACGAAGCAGATCCATATTCTGATATTCTAAAGATGCCGAGTAGGTAAAAAATTCATCCGGCCATCTTAAACGTGTACCCAATCCCACATTCACACCTGTTATAACCAACTGTTGAAAATTGCTCGATTCCGGAATCTGTCCATTATTAAATCTAGACTGATAGGCTGCAAGCGACAAAGAATTCGGTTTTTTGCCACCTAACCAAGGTTCTGAAAAAGAAAAATTATAAGACTGATAATAACGGCCATTTGTTTGAATACGAAGGCTCAAGCGCTGTCCGTCACCTTGTGGCAGTGGATTCCATGCTTCAGGTTTGAAAAGGTTGCGCAAAGAAAAATTATTGAAGGTTACACCCAGTGTACCGATAAGACCCCGACCAAAACCGCCCCAACCGGCAGAAAGCTCCAACTGATCGGAAGGACGTTCTTCTACGGTGTATTCAACATCTACAGTACCACGCTGAGGATTAACAGGAGTATTTATACCCATGCTCTCCGGATTGAAATAGTTGAGTGCCATGAGCTGTCGCTGAGAACGAATAATGTCTGAACGACTGAACTTGGAACCAGGTATCGTACGCAGTTCCCGACGGATGACGTGCTCATGAGTACGGTCATTTCCTTTGATGATAACCCGGTCAATTGTGGCAACAGGTCCTTCCTGGATACGTATTTCAATATTAACAGTATCGTATTGAACTCCCCTTTCTACAGGATTTGCCTGAAAGAAAAGATATCCGTTATCCATGTATAAACTTGAAATGTCACGTCCGTTTTTATCAAAATTCAAACGGGACTGAAGCATTTCCTCATTATATTTGTCTCCTTTCTTGATGCCTAGCACCTCACGCAATACTGCTGTCGGATAAGTGGTATTCCCTCTAAAAGTAATATCGCCAAAGTAATACTGATTGCCTTCTTCGAGTGCGATATTTATATAAATCCCTTTACGCTTTTTACCATTTTTGAGGGTCACTTCTCTCATGATGACCGAATCACTTAGAATTTGCGCATCACGTCGGCCAATGTTATTATAATATGTAATAATTTTCTCTTTATCGGCCTTATATTCATATTCGATATATTTGGAAGGTTTAAAAATACCCATTGGGAACCGGCGTTTTTTTGTTTCCTTCATCACTCGACGAAGTTTTGCCGATTTTAATGCTGTATTGCCTATAAAATTAATTTCTTCAATTTTTATACGCTTGCCTCTGTTAACTACAAAAACCCACTTAACTGCATTTTTTAACAGGTCATCTTCTTCTTCAGTAACCAAAACGCTTGCATCGGGAAATCCCTTATCAGAATAAAAAGCTTTAATTTCTCTCGTTGCATTCATTTTCATAGTCTCAGTAGCTGCTCTACCCTTTGTTAGATAAGGATTTATGGCAGTATTGAGATCATCGTGAATGCTTTTTTTGATGCCGCGGTAGGCATGACGGGAAAAACGGGGATATTCTTTAATGATAATATCCAAAAAAACAGTCTGCCCAACCATGCGGTTGTTGTGAATCTGCACATCGACAAAAAGTCCCTGTTTCCAAAGTTTACGTATTGCTTTTCCGAAGTCATCACCCGGTATTTTTATGGTTTGCCCTACTTTAAGACCTGAAACTGCTATAACTGCACTCGGATCTGTATATTCATAGCCTTTAACTTCTATTCCTCCAATTTCATATTCTTTGGGTTCGTCATAATCCATTATCTGAATAAAAGTATCTCTTTCAGGCTCCTGCGCCATCGAAATAAAAGCCGATAAAATACTGAAAGTAAAAACTATAAGCCTAAAAGCTGCATTTTTCATGCTGTAAAAATTTGGTATTAAAACACTGAAATAATATTGACAACGCTCTCCTATTCTCACAATTCCTTACTCACTAAACGTTGATTGACTTGCAAAGGTAGGGTTATTATTTAAAATAAAACAGAAAATTTGAACTGAGCATTTGGTACTTGGTACTTGGTATCAAGAAACGGAGTTCCGCGAAGCAAATCAGGTATCAGGATCTCTGTTCGGTTCATAATTCATAATTCATAATTCCAAATTAAATTTCCGCAACCTGTTCCCCAGTTTTGCCAAATCTTCTCTGACGCTGCTGAAAATCGATAATGGATTCATATAAATCTTTTTTACGATAATCCGGCCAGAATATTTTTGAAAAAGACAGTTCAGCGTAAGCGATCTGCCAAAGCAGAAAATTACTTATCCTGGTTTCTCCTCCAGTACGAATTAGCAATTCAGGATCAGGAATATCTCTAGTGGCCAATTCAGACGATACCAGTTCATCGGTTATATCATCAATGATTAAACTACCTGCAGTTACCTTTCGGGAAATATTTTTAATCGCTTCAACTATCTCCCATTTTGCACTGTAACTCAATGCCAAAATCAGAGTCATACGGCTATTCTCCTTGGTTTTATCTATTGCATCAAACAACTCAAGACGAGTAGCATCGGGTAAAGTTGTCAAATCACCGATTGATTGCAGTCTGATATTATTTTTGTTGAGTGTGGGCAATTCGGCTTGAATTGTTTTCACAAGCAAGGTCATCAATGCTGTAACTTCCTCATCAGGCCTGTTCCAATTTTCTGTGGAGAAGGCGTAAAGTGTCAAAAATTTTATACCGATTTCGGCAGCAGCTTCAGTCACTTCACGAACAGATTTAACACCGCTCTGATGTCCGAATACTCGAGCCATACCGTGCTGCTGAGCCCAACGGCCATTACCGTCCATGATTATGGCTATGTGTTTAGGTAAACGCAGTTTATCAATTTGGGCCTTCAGTTCGGGCCATTCTTCCTGATTTTCCATCCACCAAAGTTACAAGGGTTAAAAGAATTTCTTGCTAAAAACTGAATAAGACCTCAAATATTCGATTTTTTCTTAAATTTGTTGTTCAAGTCTCTGCAAAAATAATAAAAACTTTCAATACTTTGACTTATAACATAAAGCTTCCGCAATTTGAGGGCCCTTTTGATTTATTGCTTTTTTTCATTGAACGCGACGAATTGGATATCTATGATATACCTGTAGCGAAAATAACCAATGATTTTTTGGACTACATACGACATCTGGAAAATCTGAATATTGATGTAGCCGGTGAGTTTATTCTTGTTGCTGCTACCCTCATGCGAATTAAAGCTAAGATGCTGCTGCCACGCAAGGATCTTGATGAGCAGGGGAATGAAATTGACCCCCGTCAGGAGCTCGTTCAGAAACTGCTTGAGTACAAGAGTTACAAAGAAATTTTTGCAGATCTTCAACTTATGGAGGATGACCGTCAGAAAAAAACTCATCGCGGCAATATTCTGGTCGAACTGCAGGTCATTGCCAATCAGGCAATGGCTGATGCCGAGCTTGAAAATCTGACACTTTATAGACTCCTGAAAACTTATAAGGATATTCTTCAAAGGTTTAACAATAAGGAGGAAAGAATTGTCCATACTGTAGTGCATTACAACTACACATTGGAAGAAAGAAGAGAATTTTTAGTGGCCTTTATTTTTGAAAATAAAACAGTTGATGCTAAAATGCTGTTATCTTCCTGTGAAAATCGCATGCATGCTATTTTTACCTTTTTGGCTTTACTCGATTTGCTGCAACAGGAAATCTTTTCCATTGTGATCAATTCTGTAAACTGCAACGATTTTGTTCTTATAGCAGCTCCGCCGGTTGAAGAAATTCAACAGACTGAACTGGAATTGGAATAAGACAAATTGACTATTTTTTAAACTTCTGATAAATTTCAGCATGTCTGATCAAAAACAACATTTGGATCCTCAAGCAGAACGTCACACACTCAACAACGAAGATCCCGACTTTAGCAAAGCATTAAAGTCAATTAGCCCTTCCCGTATTGCTATTGCTGTTGTAATAGGATTGGCAGTGGTAATTTATATGTTTGTTAAAGAATTCAAATGGGAGGAATTTAATAAAATTCAATGGACAGGCGGCCTGTTTTTTTGGCTGGGGATGGCCGTAGTTTTCATGTTTGGCCGTCACCTCTCTTATATGACACGCCTTAGAATTGTTACCAATAAATTTTTTAGTTGGAAAAAATGTTTCGAGATGATTATGGTTTGGGAGTTCAGCTCTGCTGTAACGCCTACCAGTGTGGGGGGATCGGCCGTAGCACTTTTTGCACTCTCTCAGGAAAAATTACCACCGGGCAGAACTACCATGATTGTACTTTATACCGTTATTCTCGATACTTTCTTTTTCCTGTTTTTTATTCTTTTGCTTTTTCTCATATTTGGCCCAAATATGGTCCAACCAGGGGTTTCATCCTGGTCTGAACTGATGGGCACTGCCTATGGATCCGTCTTTGTTTTTGCTTATATTTTTATGTTCTGCTATGGCAGCCTGTTTTTCTACGGTGTATTTATCAGCAATAAACCAATCAGCCGACTTTTATTGTGGATTACCGGATTTAAACTGTTTAAAAGATTCCGTCCCGGAGCAGAAAAAATGGGCGAAGAAATGCTGACAACTTCAGCAGAACTGAAAAATAAAAATTGGCTCTTTCATGTTAGAAGTTTTACAGCGACTTTTGGCGCCTGGGCTTCTAAATTTATGGTACTCAATTGCCTGATTTTGGGTTTTGTTTCCATGTCTTCCGATCCTGTCATCAGAGAACATTACAATCAGTTCATGAGCGGCAATATGGATCTGAGTTGGCCTATACAGCAATTTTTTATATTTGCCCGTCAATTGGCGATGTGGATTATCACAGCGATCACACCTACTCCCGGCGGTTCAGGCGTTGCCGAAAACGCTTTCATGATTTTCCATAAAGATTATATTCCTGAAAATACCACATTATTACTCATCATGACAGTTTTTTGGCGCTTTGCTACCTATTATGTATATCTTATCTGCGGTATGATTATCGTTCCAAACTGGGTTAGAAATATTATCAATCGTAGAAAAATTGAGAAGGCTACCAAAGAAATGGGTATTCACGAAGCTTAAATCCAGACAGTACAAAATTTGATTTATGAAAGATAAGTTTTGCTCACATAATATTAACAATTTAGGCTTTCGGCACTCGAAAGCCTTTTTTATTCTGAGGCGCAGATTTAGCTTTTTTTTAAAATATACCTGATTCTCATCCTTCTTTTAAATATTGCAACAGAGATTACAATTTTATCAAAATAATTGTAAATTCACTACCTCAAGTAACTTCATTCATGAAAAATATATCAATCCTTTACTGTTTGTTTTTCTGTCATTTTATTTCTGCTCAGATTTATATCAAAAATGGCGATAAACCCTACTCTTCTGCGGTCATGACCGATAATACCATTTATGTCTCAGGACAAATTGGCAACATAGAAGCCGGTAAAAAGAAAATAAAAACCGATTTTGAAACAGAGGTTAGACAGGTGCTCGATAAAATCAAAAAACTTCTGGAAGAAAACGGAAGTTCCATGAATCAGGTCCTCAAAGTTCAGGTGATGCTGACCGATATGAAGAAATTCGATGCATTCAACAAAATCTATCTCCAATATTTTCCCGAAAAAAGACCTGCAAGGTCAACTTTTGGTGTTAAAAAACTTGTTTTTGGTGCCAAGGTAGAAATTGACTGCATCGCTTTGTTAAAAGTTAAAAATTGAAAAGTCTTAAGTATAATTTTAAAAACCTTATTCGAGATCCCAAAATACCTTGCTAATTCCCATGAACAAAAGAGCTTTTCTCAAAAAAATTGGCCTGTTGGGTCTTCTGCCTCTATTGCCGTTCAAAAACTATGCCTCAACAATGAAAAAAGAAATCCCGGAAATTAGTTTTGATGCGGATTCCTGGGAATCAATTCGGGCGGATTATAAACTCAAACCGGATTATATAAATCTCGAGGGCGGATATTACTGTATGTTACCTCAGACAATTCTGAAAAAATATCAAAACAATATTGAGCGCATAAATTACGAGCATTCCTTTTTCATGCGAAAAATGATGGAAACGGAAAAAGAAAAAGTGCTGAAAGGGCTGGCAGAATTTCTTGACTGTAACGCTGAGGAATTGATCATAACACGCAATACGACTGAATCGCTCGACACTGTAATGAGCGGCATCGATTGGAAGAAAGGAGATGAAGTTATTTATGCGGTTCAGGAATACGGCAGTATGATTGAAATGCTGAAGCAGCTGTCAGATCGTTACGGAATTGTGCTTCGCGAAATTTCCATCCCCTTGGATCCTAAGGACGATGAAGAAATTTTGGATCTTTATAAAAAACAGCTCAACCGCAAAACCAAACTAATTTTGGTCAGTCACATGATCAATATTACCGGGCAAATCCTTCCTGTTAAGGAACTTTGCACAATAGCTCATCATCACAATGTGGAAGTTTTGGTTGACGGTGCACATTGTATCGGACATTTTGAATTTAAAATTTCTGACCTGGGCTGCGACTACTACGGTTCAAGTCTTCACAAATGGCTCTCCGTTCCTCTTGGCATAGGTTTACTCTATGTCAATAAAAATAAAATCAACAAAATTTGGCCCCTTTTGGGCGATGCAGCGATTAAAAAAGATGATATCCGTAAACTGAATCATACAGGTACGATTCCTTTTGCTGCTAATCTTACTATTTTGGATGCCATTGATTTTATCAATAAAATTGGCCCCCTAAGAAAGGAGGAACGGTTGAGGGAATTAAAAGCTTATTGGGTAGAAAAACTTAAAAAACTGAATAATCCCCGTATACAGCTAAACTGTCCCTCAGATCCCAAAAGATCCTGTGCCATTGCCAATGTTGGTATTGAAGGTTTAAAACCTGCTGAACTGGCCGATAAATTGCTGAATGATTACAAAATTTGGACTGTTGCAATTGACAGTGCCAACGTACACGGAATAAGGGTCACACCAAATGTATATACTACCTTCGAAGAATTGGACCAATTAGTTTATGCTATAAAAGACCTGGCAGAAAAATCTTAAAGCCTTTACTCCTACCTACAATTTTAGACTATACTTAACGATGCAATTGATCAGATTTTAAGATGCCGCAAACCAACCAAATTGAAATCTTGGCTCATGCCATTGGCAGCACAGCTGATAAAAAGAAACTAACAGAACCCGGCCTTGCTTATAAAAGGCAGGTTTTTATTGTTTTTGCAGGACTTTTACTTTTCTGGATAGTCTATTTTGCACTAGTAGCAGCAACCGTTTGGGGCATTTATCTGCTCTATGCCTTTCCTCCTTTTGGAGATGCAATTATGATTAACATTGGAATCTTGGCTACAGGCGCTATGTTTCTAATTTTTATGCTTAAATTTCTCTTTAAAAAAAGCGGGGATGACGACAAAAGCATGATTGAAATTACAGAACAGGAACATCCGAATCTGTTTGCTTTTCTCAGGGTGCTCAGCAAAGACATCGGTACATCTTTTCCGGGAAAGGTTTATGTAAATCATGAAATCAATGCCAGGGTTTTTTATCAAAATCCACTGCTTAGTCTGTTTTT
Source organism: uncultured Bacteroidota bacterium (assembly GCA_903854205.1). Lineage (GTDB taxonomy): Bacteria > Bacteroidota > Bacteroidia > Chitinophagales > Saprospiraceae > Saprospira. Next base: position 11,081 of record CAINVS010000102.1, read on the forward strand.
ACCTACAAATAAAAATCTGCTTATCGGCCTTGGTCTGGTCAATTCCCTGAATTTAACCGAGCTGAAAGCAGTTATCGCCCACGAGTTTGGACATTTTTCACAGGGCAGCATGCGTTTGGGCTCCTATGTCTATATGGCCAATAGAATTATCTACGATATGGTTTACTCCCGCGACAGCTGGGACTTATGGCTCGACCGCTGGCGCGCCTCCGATTTCAGGCTGGCTTTTTTTGCCTGGCTGCTCACACCCTTTGTTTGGCTGGTAAGAATGCTGTTACACGGACTGTATCGAGGTTTGAATCTTTTTCAGTCTTCACTTTCCAGACAGATGGAATTTCATGCCGATCGTGTTGCCGTATACGCAGCAGGCAGTTCATCTATTGTACATGCATTATACCGCTTGGAAAGTGCAGGAGAAGCATACGCTTTTGCCATAAATCAGATAAAATCGGGATTCGACCATCACTTATATTCCGATAATCTCTTCTACCATCAGCGGGAAGCCCAAAAATTTCTGAGCACCCACTTCCCTGAATATCAGGGAAAAATGTTGGACTCTGTAAAAGATAGCCGCAAAGAAAAGGAAGCCTATTTGTTTAGTAAAAGTGATATAAAACTGGCCGATATGTATGCAAGCCACCCGGCCAATTATCTGCGGGAAGTCAATGCCAAGTCATTTTTCCTGCCTATGGTTGAGGATAATCGCTCTGCCTGGATCTTATTTGACAATGCGGAAGTATTATCACAAAAAGTGAGCAAACATGTACTTATAAACCTCTTGGGACTTGCAAAAGATACCGTTTTTCAGGCTGCGGAAAAAGTGCAGCAATTCATTGATGAAGAACTTCGCGAACTGACTTTTAATAAAAAATACCAGGATTATTATGGAAACAGATACCTGTCCCCTGTTTCGCCTGAAGATGTGTTAAGAATCAATGCCAAACTTGGTCTGGACAACCCAAAAAATCTCTTTGAAGTGCTCCATAATTTATATGGAGAAGATTTTAATTCCGAACTTAAACAGATTCAGGTCGAAGAAATCCGTTTTGCAGAACTGATGAGTCTTGCAGAGCAAAGCAACAAAGGTAATGTCGAATACAAGGGTAAAACTTATACTCAACCGGCACTGAAAAAGGAACTTGAATCACTGAAATTAAGAGAAAATGTGCGATCTGACTGGTATGCGGAACGGGATGCAAGAGTATTTACCATTTACCTTGAACTTCTTAGAAGTTTGGAGATGCCCGAGGAGGAATTTCTAAACCGATATCAGTTCCATTGGAGTCTGCAGAGCATACATCTCATGATTTTTAAAAATTATGAACTGTTTATCTTTCAGATTCGGGAAATAATGAAGAAAAACGGCTTAAAACCTGAAGAAGTCACTTTTTATGCAAAAAAGCTCTCAGACACCTATCAAAATATTTACAGCGCACTGCACGAGGCTGCAAAGTTAGATTTACCCGAACTCAGCAATATGGAAAATGTTGAAAATCTTGCCGATTTTCTTTGTCCCGAGGGGCTGCCAATACTTTCAAATCTGAGTATTGAGGGTGTTTCTATTCAAAAATTTGACATCAAAGTACAGGAAGTAATGGGTCGCATTGCCCGAATTTTGAGAAAAAATCTGGGCAGAATACTGGCTGTACAGGAAAAAATTGAAGAAGAATTTAAGACTCATTATTTATGATTTTTTAAGTAACTTTGCAGTTCTAAATTATAATATAAAAGCATGGAAGCTCAAAAACTACCAATATCTGAGGTCTGTACCCTTGCTCAGGGATCAGTCATCGACGGCAATGTAAAAGTGGCAGTAAACCTTCGTCTCGAGGGAGAGGTAAAAGGGAATGTTGACTGCGGAGGACGGCTTGTATTGTCTAAAACTGCAATAATTTTGGGCAGTGTAACCTGCGGAGACCTCATTACAGAAGGTAAAATAATTGGTGACATTGTTGCTAAAACAACTATAGTCATGCTGAATAAGGCCGAAGTGAACGGAGATATAAAATGCTCACAACTTCAGATCGATAACGGAGTAACCTTCAACGGCAAATGCACCATGCACAAAAGCGGGAATTAACATCTGTCATTCGCGATAGCGCAAAATCCTGTATCAAAGGTATTGCCGGATTATTGCCTTTTCCCTCCCTGCTTCGCAACAGCGGGCAGAAAATCTTTTTACCATTCTACCACCTTGCGGGCGATGCGGAATATCCGCATATCAGCCAGCTTTATACCGTTCGCAGCAGCAGCCTATTTGAGGCCGACCTTGATTTTTTATTGCAACATTTCCAGCCAATTGATCTCAATAGTCTGATTGCCATAACAAAGGGCGAGCTTCCGAAACCGGATAAACCGGTCTTGCACCTCAGTTTTGATGACGGTCTAAGCGAATGTAAGGCAGTTATAGCCTCTATCCTACTCAGAAAAGGCATTCCGGCTACGTTCTTTATCAATTCCGCCTTTTTGGACAATAAAGGTCTGATGTTTCGATACAAAATTTCACTTTGTCTGGATTTACTTTCTAAAATGCCTTACAGAGATAGAATGGAGTTTCTGAAACAGGCTTCAGCCTTGTTCAAAAAAATCGATCTTTTATCTGCAACCTATTCGGAAAATGCTGCAATTGATACTTTTGCAAAAAATATAGGTCTTGATTTCAATGCTTTTTTGCAGGATTCAAAACCCTATCTTTCAACAGAAGACTTAAAAACACTAATCAGTCAGGGCTTTACTATTGGCAGCCACAGTATCGATCATCCGCGCTATGCGGATATCGAACCTGAAGAACAGCTGAGACAGACAATTGAATCTCAAAAATATTTGACCCATAATTTTAATTTGAATTATAAAGTCTTTGCCTTTCCTTTTTCTGATGATGGCGTAAAAAAGCCTTTTTTTGAGACAATTTTGAAGGAGGAAAATTTTGACCTGACTTTTGGAACGGCAGGATTAAAAAAGGATGAAATTACAGGGAATTTGCATCGTTTTCCGATGGAATCCCAGCAGTTGGATTCAGCTAAAAAGCTGCTCCGTTCAGAGTTTCTGTATTATTTGATGAAAGCCCCTTTTGGGAAGAATAAATTAAGAAGATAAGGATGGTTTTCAATTTGAAAATTTGAAGATGATTTTTATCTAAGTAAACGCGGGTTGAATCCCGCGACTCCGGAAGTACTTGCTTCGGAAGACTAAAGTCTTTCCTTCGCTGTTCTATTGTTTTTCTTATTTACTTCAAAACTTAAACCATAACTCTTATAAAAATACGTAGTTTTTTAAAAAAATCTAGCAAATATAGTGTTTGTTAGATTTTTTTGTTGTATATTTAGGCTACCTAATTAGGTTATTTAATAACAATTAAACCTTCT
>CAINVS010000103.1 GCA_903854205.1 uncultured Bacteroidota bacterium
CGTGGGGGCGGTTATTTTTTTCCGCTTCCCGTTTTTCTGTTAAATTTTTTCTCAATTGGTATTCCCAACTAAAAGTTGCATTTATAACTTGAATCTAAGGCTTGTTAAATCCCTCGGAGGTACAATTTCAGGTGAACATGGTATCGGGTACGTTCAAAGACCTTATCTTGATATTGTATTTAACAAAACAGAATTGCAAATAATGCGTTCTATTAAGATGGTGTTTGATCCTAATATGATTTTAAATCCTGATAAGATATTTATGTGATGTTGATTATTGAAAGGATTGATATATATTTCAAATATTCAGTTACAAAAAAATACCGTATAATGAGAAATTATATATTTATATTATTCTTAGTCACATTTTTAATCCCATCTGCAAATGCAACACATATTGTAGGAGGTGTTTTGAACTATGCCTGTCTTGGTTTTAACAATACTACCAATACTATCTCACTGAGAATAACACTGAGAGTTTATCGCGATGCTGTCAATGGTCAGGCACCTTTCGACAATCCTGCTTATGTCGGAATTTATACAGGGGCAGGTATCACTCCAACACAGACATTGCAGTTGACGAATCCTGTAATTACGACCGCACCTATCGACCTGAGTAATCCTTGTCTTTCAATTACACCGGGTACAGTGCAAGTAGAAGAAGCTGTTTACACGACTACGCTTACTTTGCCCTACAATGCAGCCGGCTACACATTTTCTTATCAACGCTGCTGCCGAAATAATACCATCAGTAATTTAATAAATCCGGGCTCAGTAGGGGCTACTTATACCATTTTTCTTTCCGGTCCCTCTCAGCTTGCCTGTAATAGCAATCCTGTTTTTGTCAATTATCCGCCTATCGTTATTTGCCAAAATCAACCCATTAATTTTGATCATTCAGCAACGGATGTTAATGGTAATACTCTAGTTTATTCACTATGTGATCCTTTTACCGGTGCATCTCAAGCAGATCCCCTGCCAAATCCGCCGGCAGGCCCACCTTATGCAAATGTGCCTTTCAGTGCAGGATTCACTGCAGCATTTCCAATGCCGGCCAACCCGGCAGTCAGTATCAATTCAAATACAGGTTTATTGACCGGTACACCCACTCAGGTTGGACAATATGTTGTTGGAGTCTGTGTTAGAGAATTCAGTTCGACAGGTGTATTACTGAGTACAACACTACGTGATTTTCAGTTCAATGTAGTTCCCTGTTTTTCTACGCTCGACGCTATTATCCGCTCCGATTCTATTGATGCCAGCGGTCTGGGATTTATTGTAAATTCCTGTAATAACAATATTATTACCTTTATCAATCAGAGTACTGCCGTGCCGATGTCGCTTATTACGGCATACGAATGGCGTTTTGATTTGAACAATGGCAGCTTTGCAACAAGTAATAATTTTAGTCCAACTATCGTTTTTCCGGGGCCCGGCACTTACACTGGCTGGCTGGTACTCAATCCCGGACAGGCCGGCTGTACCGATACCGCTTTTATTTCTTTGAATGTTTATCCTCCGGCAGTACCCGGATTTGAACCCATTATTGACTCCTGCAATATCTCATTGCCGCCAATACAATTTAATGATATAACTATAACAGATCCTACCGCCCCTACCACCGTCTGGCTTTGGGATTTTGGTGATGGTACTACATCTAACCTGCAAAACCCTGCGCATGTTTTTCCCAATGCAGGTTCCTATGTCGTAAATCTTACCCTGACGGATACCAATAGCTGCGTGCATACTTTCAGCCTTCCGGTTGATTGGTACCCCCCCGCTGTACCTCAATTTACAGTAGATGACCCGAATGGCTGCGAGCCTCATACCGCAACGTTTACACATACATCCTTTCCTTTTGGGCCCGGTTACAGTACTCTTTGGAGCTTCGGTGATGGAAATATTTCTATTCAGAGCCCAACAGTAACACATACCTATCCCAATCCGGGTCAGTATACAGTCAGTCTGCAGCATGTTTCGCCTTGGGGCTGTATCAGTAATTTGACAAGAAATAATCTAATCTCAGTATTTGAAGGTCCAAATGCCGATTATAGCTATACTTATGACAGCTGTGTGTACGAAGCGGTAGATTTTATCGATATTTCTACGACAAACAGTGCAGGAACGCCTATTATTACTTGGTTATGGGATTTTGAGGATGGAACTACTTCTAATCTGCAAAATCCTTCTCATCTCTATCAATTTGCCGGTACCTATCCGGTAAATCTGACTGTGACGGATGCAAATGGCTGTTCCAACAGCGTTTTTGACAGTATTTACTGGTATCCGAAACCGGTAATTGATGTGACAATTACAGCGCCGCAAGGCTGCGCACCATTCTCCGTCTTTTTCGACAATCAGTCCTACCCTATCAACGGCTACAGTACTGTTTGGAATTTTGGCGATGGCAATGGCTCCATTTTGGCGAGTCCTACCCATGTTTATATCAATCCCGGCCGATATTTTGTAAGTCTGGTCATCACCTCTCCTTTGGGTTGTACTGATACTTTCTTAGATACTATCGATGTTTGGCAATTGCCAAATGCCAATTTCAGTAACAGTTTCGATCCTTGTGTTATTGGTCCTGTCAGTTTCAATGAATTTTCAACAGCTAACGCTGCAGGTACGCCTATCATAAGTTATTTTTGGGATTTTGGCGATACTACTTCAGTAGCAGCTCAGGACACCACGCATCAATATATATATGCGGGCGATTTTCAGGTTGCCCTAGTAGTAACAGATGCAAATGGCTGTCGCGATACGGCAATTCAGACTGTCAGCTGGTTTCCTGCACCAATTGTAGCGGTAGATGTAAGTGACAGCGTCGGCTGTCAGCCGCTTACTGTTGTTTTTACGAATAATTCTTATCCGATTAACGGATATAGTACCACTTGGAATTTTGGGGATGGAGGCAGTTCAATTCTTCCCAGTCCTACTTATACATACAATGCCCACGGCACTTACAGAGTACATCTTTTTATACTTTCGCCAACAGGCTGTACAGGAAATTTTTACGATACCATAATAGTGCATCAGAATCCTACTGCAAATTTTGCTTATAGTTATGATTCCTGCAATTTTTCCGGAGTGCATATTTATGACCGTTCTGTGAGAAATTTGGCTCAAAATTCCATAACCACATGGAATTGGGACTATCAGATAGGTTCAACATCTGTCAATTATTCAATTGCAGATACCCTGATCCCTTTTACACCGCGTTTTGACTACACCGTAACGCTTGATATTGAAGACATTAATGGCTGTCGCGATACAATTACGCAGATCATTCCATATCAACCTGCTCCAGTTTTTCCGGTTCTTTCTCATAATACCGAGGCCTGTATTCCGGTCTCAATTGATTTTACGAACAATAATCTCAATGATTTTCCTGGTTATACCTTTGTTTGGGATTTTGGCAATGGCCAGACCTCCAGTGTTTTCGACACAGTTTATACCTACACTATTGAAGGGACATATTATCCTACACTCACGGTGAATACAGCCTCGGGATGTATTGGAGTTTTCCGCGACACTATAATTGCCAATGGTATTCCGCGTGCAGTTTACGATGCAACTTATGATCCCTGTTCTCTTGGCGATTCCCGTTTCCGCAATCTGTCAATTCCGTCTGCTCAGGGCAATCTGACCGGTACTTTGTGGGATTTTGGCGATGGTACCGGCAGTACAGATCCTTTGGCTTTTCATACTTATAATTGGCCCGATACCGGAGATTATACAATTATGCTTTCCATTGTGGATGAAAATGGCTGTACCGATGATACAATCGGCAATTTCTATTGGCGCCCGCAGCCTGTTTTCACTATTGGATTACAGAACAGCACTTCTTGTGTGCCGCTCTTGGTTGCAGCTGCCGAGCCAAATCCATATCCGGGTAACGGTTACAGTACAGTTTGGAGTTTTGGTGACGGAAGAAGCAGTACGGAGGCTAATCCCGTTGTGATATACAGCAATCCGGGCATTTATATACTCAGTGTTATCGTTCGTTCGCCTATTGGCTGTATCGATACTTTCAGTAGTGTACATAGGGCATTGGAAGTCCCGATTGCAGGATTTAGCTATGATCCGCCTGCATCTGAATTGAATATTTTTAATTCGGAGGTCCGTTTCTTTGATTCTTCCGAAAGAGCAGGTCTATGGATTTGGGATTTCGGCGATGCCAGTTATGCAGCTCAGCAAAATCCGGTTCACAACTACCGTGATACAGGTCTTTTTGTGGTGACTCAGGTGGTTTATCATCAAAACGGCTGTACCGATACGGCTGTACAGGTGCTGGATATCGTGCCAAGATTTACCTATTTTCTGCCCAATGCTTTTACACCCAATAATGATGGTACTAATGACATCTATATGGGTGCAGGGTACATGCAGTATATCCAGGATTTTGAAATGGCAATTTATAACCGTTGGGGCGAGCGAATTTATGAAAATCACAGTCCACATGAATCATGGAATGGTCGAAAATTCAATAACGGCGAGCGTTGTCAGGCAGGAGTCTATGTTGTAGTGGTACGTTTTACAGGCCCTAGGGGCGAGAAACAGGAGATTAAGGGCTTTGCTACGATAGTGTATTAGGTGATAGGATTATCGATATTTTGGGTAATGAGATTAAAAAGAGAGACCACCTAATAAAATTATACAAGCAAATTCTTGATTTGTGTAAAAGATTCTGTGCTAATTTCCTAAAAATAGCCATTTTTTTACTTTCGCAAATAAATCAGCTTAAAGCTAGATTCGAAGGTTCTGCGGTATTTATGCAGCAGAGCCTTTTTCATTTCTTCTCCTTCAGCCCCTAAATCCCCTCCCTGTCTTTTCTTCGATAAAGCTGAAACATGGTTTAACTCACGTGAGTCAAAAGACATTTTCCAAGACCTTCAGGTCGAAGGAAATCAGTACCTGAGCCCAATGCTTTAGCTTTGGGCAGCGATAAACAGCTCACTCCTACGGAGCTTCAATCTCTACGGCATTTCATGCCTAATGACAGGGAGCCCCGATGTGGCTTGAACAAAATTTTTCATTAGCTTCAGGTCACAGAAATCAGCACCTTACTGAGCCCAATGCTTTTACTTTGGGCTATTTTCATACTAAATCCTGGCAATTGCCAATTCAGATTTTTTGTAGGCATTGGACATAAGATCAGCAGAAACTATTTTAGCGATCTCCTCCGTGAGTGTTTTTATGATACGCTGTTTGGCAAAGGGTCTAAAATAGACCATACTCACTTCCCTTACAGGAATTGGTGCCTTGAACTTTCTGACTTTTTGTTTCTTTTCATCTGACAAAGTCTGATAATATAACTCAGGAATCAGTGTAAGACCGTCGAATTCATCTACCATAGAGATAAGTGTTTCAAACGATCCTGCTTCAAACTTCAGGTTTTTGGGCAAATTGTCCTTCTTCTTCAGGTGACAGAGATTGATAAACTGCTCACGGAGGCAATGCCCTTCTTCCAATAGCCAAATTTTATTTTCTCTGATTTCATCAGGCATGAAGAATTGTTTTTCTTCACTAAAATTTCCATAGACCATTAAGGCCTCATAATAAAGAATATTCTCTTCAATTTCCTCTATGTTGAGCGGAGTAGCGAGAATTCCGGCATCAATCTGCCCTTCTTTTAACTGCTTAATAATATTCAGCGTTGTCAGTTCCATGATTTCGATTTCGAGATCAGGATGAGCAAGCAGTAAATGTCTGATAATTTTTGGCAGCAAAGAGCCTGCAATGGTGGGTATTATTCCAAGTTTAACTCTTCCTCCAATTTTTCCCTGTATGGCCTTGGCCTTATCGCGCATCAATTGACTATGCAGCAATACTTTTCTGGCTTCATCAAGTATTATCTGACCGCTATCGGTAGTGACTATTGGATGGCCCTTTCGGTCAAAGATAATAATTTCCAGTTCCTCTTCCAGTTTTTTCACCATGGCACTGAGGGTTGCCTGAGTAACATGGCAATATTCAGCAGCACGGCTGAAATTTTTAAACTGATCTACTGCAATTATGTATTCGAGTTGTTGGAGATTCATGCTAAAATTGGTTCTCAGTCAAAAAATATATATTTGTATTGATGTAATCAATACAAATATATATTTTTCCTGAATTTATCTATAGCAAAATGACATTATAATATTACAAACAAATCCATAATTGTAAAAATTGATTTAAAGTCCTGTGATTTTTCTATCCACCTTCAAAATTTTGCGCACCTGTTGAATTTCCAAATAGAATGGATCATGTTCCAGATAATTATCGGAGATCAACTTGATTTTTTGCAACTTTTTGGTTTTAAAATCATAAATTTTTTGAATTCTTTTTACCTGAACAGCAAGATCGGACACAATGGCGTAAACTTCATTGTCGATTATCCTTTCGGGATTATCGAAGGGCTTACAAATGACCATATCAGTATCTCTGAGTGTCGGCGTCATAGAGTTTCCGCTGATGGTAAAGGCAACATACTGTCCGCCTTTCATACCCGGTATATTAAAATACTCCAATGATTCATTCATCTCTATTCCCAAGGCACTGCTGGCTAAAGCCGGCATGGCTGAATAAAGAATTTTACTTTCCTGTACAATATCAACTGGAGCACGATAGCCTGTTTCATATTCTATAGGCAACCCGGTTACTGCAAAAACCTTCCCTTCCCCTTTGAACATAAAGTCCTTGCTGATAGCATAGATTTCACAGAAACGTTCTGCTGCCTCATAAGGTATGAAACGCTCACCTGTTAAATATTTATTGATCAGGTGACCATGGGATTTTTTTCCGAGGATCTGTTCTGAAACTGCTGAAAGTCCTTTTGCATGGCCATTTCTGATAATTTCTCCTTTTTCTTCCAACAATTTGAATGCTTTGACAAAGCGGTTGTTGAGCGCTTCTCTTCCTTTTAAATCTTTCATATTGGTGTTTATTAATTGGTTAACATTAAAACCAAAATTCAATAGCACAAATATAAAACATATTGTTTTAAAAATCAAATTGTTTTAAATTATTTTAAAAACAAATCTATTTGTTTTGACAGGATTGATTCGAAATTATAAAATGGCAGCTATAAATATTAGTAGCACTATGGAAAAGAGTATGCCCAAAATACCGCTGATAAGCCCAATAATTGCCAAAGTTTTTCTCTTGGTTCTTCTTATGATTTTTGCAGACAAAACAATAGCTGCAAGCGAGAACAAAATTGACACAAACCAAAGACCGGGAAACAAATACACACAAAGCGGAATAAAAAGCAGACCAAGAACTCCCAATACAAATCCTACAGTGGCGGTATGATCAACCCTTTCAAGCTTTGGCGCTTTTTCTCTGAAACTTTTTTTAATTTTATTAAACTTTTGCTCAACAGGTTTATCAATACTTATAAAGTTATTTGCAGGAGGCTGCACAATTGAGCCGGGACATTTTACGATTAAGGTAAGCAGCAAAAGTAAAATGGAGAAAAAATTTAGTACTGACATATTTGGCCATTTTCAAAAGTAAAAAGTAAAAAAACCCTTCTATTTTTAGTAAAAAATAAGGGCTTGTATCACTTTATTAACAGATTTTCAGTAAACTCAGCTAAAAATCTATTAAGAAAGCACACTGATAAGATAGAATAATGTTCCTAAGATACCGACTGCGCCTAACATGATACCAACATAACAGAAGGTTTTACTCTCCCCTTTTTTTAGCCCCAGAATTCCCAGAACCAATGCTCCAATAGCAAATAATCCGGAAAGCAAGGCTATAAAAGCAGGGAATGTTAAGTAAATACCCAAGGCTAAAAACCCAAGACCCAATACACCCGAAACAGTTGCCAATGTTGCAAAAAGCGGAAAGGGTTTGTCACCTTTTTCTTTTTTAATCTTCTTTGAAGATTTTTTTTCTTTTTTGAGTTTGGTATCGGGATCCTGACCTTTACTGACCATGACATTTTCTGATACAAGGGTTTCCACTACAGATAAAGCCAATGTCTGTTCAACGTTAACAAATAAGCCAAGCAGGCAACTTAAAAGGAGTATTATGAATTTCATTCTGTTAGATTTACTTTATTAATAAAAACAAATGCCGGGCCATTGACTGACTCGGCAATTGAGAAGATTTAATCTACTTATTTAACTATAACCAGGGCTATAATCCCTGCTATAATGCCCAAACCACCGGCAATCATTGCAGCAAAAGCCTGTCCGGGGAAATCTGTATAGCGGAGGTCAACTATTCCAACGATAATTGCCGCGGCACCGAGCAGAAGACCAACAAAAACCAAAATCTGCCAATCGATGCCCAAAAACGTCAAAACTGCTACACTGAGTAATATGGAAAGAATTCCGCTAATCAGAGCAGCCAAACCTAATGCGTCGCCCTGCTGACCGTATTTTATCTTTTTGATTTTATCTTTTATTTTGGCACTTTTTACTTCACTTTCACTATGCTTCAATCTATTTTCCAGTCTTTCAACTTTCTTTTGCTGCTGTAAACTAAGACTTTTCGAAAACTTTTTGTTCTCAATCGGATTGGATGGAAAAGAAATGGCCGAGCATAGAAAAATCCAAATGAAAAAAAACAAAGCCGTCGTAAAATAATATTGGGTAAATGTTTTCATTGTGTTTGTTTTTGACTAAATATTCTTAATTGCAAAAATAAGATTATATTAAGAAAACATAACGAAGGTTATCGGAGACATTTATTTCACAAAATTAAAAGCTTTTTTGAGTTTGTACCCGACATTTACAATCTTTACAATCAAATATACCCCTTTTTCGAATAAATTTTAAATTATTTAGTGCCATGAATTTCAAATATACATTGCTAAGATTAATAAGTATTTCATTATTAACTATTTCCTGCGATGAACTGCTACAGAATAACAGTAATAACACCAACAATAATAATGAAAAAACGATCAAACATAATAACAATATTAAAAAAGAATACACCAATAATGGCAAGGGGCCCGATACTCCTGCCAGAAAAAACTTCAGCGATAAAGATTTAAGTTATCAGGGACAATCGATAAAACTGACAAAACATGGCCGATGCAGAATGGAATGCAGAAAATTGGATGCTTTTGAGATCCAGGAAGTCATCGATCAGGGAAAAGTAAATGAGAAGAAAAGTAATCTGAACAGTAAGCCCTGCCCTACTGTAGCTTTTGAGGGTCTAACTGCCGATGGTCAGACTGCTCGCGTGGTGGTGGGCACCTGCGAGGGAAATTATAAAATCGTTACCGTTATTGATTTGAAAAATGACTGGAAATGCGATTGTGAGTAATCTATCCAAACTTTATATACGTCAGGCTCTGAAGATGCGGGTTTAAACCTGTTTGACTGATCTGAAATTTTACCGCAAAGCAGCAAAGGATTACGCAAAGTAAGCAAAGAAAAACGTCCGATGTTTTTTAAGATTTTAAGTTTTGTCAAGTAAAAAAGAACAATAACGGAAAGTCTTTAGTAATTTGAAGTATCTCTGAAGATACTGGTTTA
>CAINVS010000104.1 GCA_903854205.1 uncultured Bacteroidota bacterium
ACAATGTCTCTTATTCAAACGGAGCTTTAAATAATATCGTGATTAAGAGTGCAGGGCCTTCACTTACCTATAATTATATGGTAAGCGATGTGATTGATATTAATTTTTCAACAAGATATTCTTATAGTATTACTAATAATAAAAAGAATCCTTCTTTAAATACTAATTATTTAACGAGAGTGTATTCGATAGATATCATTAAAAATTTACCCTGGGGTTTAGTGTTAAACCAGTCACTGAATTATACCATTAATTCTGGAAGAGCAGAAGGTTATAATACGGCTATTCCAATATGGAATGCTTATTTTTCTAAATTTTTCTTGAAAAATAAACGTGCGGAGGTGAAACTTACTGCTTACGATTTACTTAACAAAAGTGCAGGTATAAGTCGTACGGTATTGCAATCTCAAATTATTGACCAGCAGTACAATGTAATTAATCAATATTTTTTAATAGGTATTACTTACAGTTTACAAAAATCGGGTCTTGAGGGAGGAAGAGGTGGAGCCCGAACATTTATGATGAGAGCGGATTAAAAATGTTACATTTATCTTTTATAAAATTTCGAACTATGAAACTATTATTTACTTTATCGGTTGTCCTATTTGGAAGTCTTACTATTTCTTTTGCTCAAATGAAAGAAGGTAAAATTGTATTTGAGCGAGTAATGAATATGCGTAGAAATATTACTGATCCTGAAATGAGGGCTAGAATTCCTGAGTCTAGAACAGATAAGTTCCAGCTGTTATTTAATGAGCAATCAAGTTTGTTTAAGTCTATTATTGAAGAAGACGCACCTGATCCATTTGCTAATAATGGAGGCGATAGGGGCGGACCAAGAATGATGTTTAGGATGCCATCCACTACTACCTTTACTGATCTTAAAACTCAGATGCAATATGAAGCTCGTTCGTTCTTTGAAAAAGATTTTTTAGTAGTTGATTCTCTTAGACAAATGAAATGGAAAATATCTGAGGAAACCAAGATGATTGCTAAACATCTTTGTAAAAAAGCTACTACCACTTCTGCAGGTCAAATGATGAGAATGAGTTTTGGAGGTCCACCTCCCGGTTCGCCTAGAAGAGATACTGCCCAAGCCCGTGTAGACAATAAACCAAGAGAGATTGAAGTAGTGGTTTGGTATGCAGAAGATATACCTGTTTCTGTTGGCCCTGAAAGCTTTTCAGGTTTACCCGGTGCCATTTTAGAAGTGAATTCTGATAATGGTACATCGATTACTACTGCTGTGGAAATTTCAGGTAAGTATGCTAAAAAAGAATTAGTAAAACCAACCGTGGGTGAAGTAATGACTCGGGCTCAGTTTGCTGATAATATGAGAAAAATTATGGAAGACATGCAACGGAATGGCCCCGTTAGATTTAATCGGTCTAATTAAAATTGCATCTAATTTATTGACTACAGTAACTAATTTTTTAATTTAGTTTTTCAATGTATTTACTATTTATCCAACCCTTACGATGGGTTGGATATTTTTTTGTTTGATCAGTCCTATCGTATTTAACATTTCTTAATCGAGCGTTTTCATCGATTTCAACGAACCACCATTTTGTTCCTGAAGGGTCAGTCATATATCCAAGGGCATTACCTATCGTATGGTTGGGCAGCTTAGCTATAAT
>CAINVS010000105.1 GCA_903854205.1 uncultured Bacteroidota bacterium
CATTTATGACCGTTGGGGCGAATTGGTATTTGAAGGTACTGACCTTCTGCCTAATAATCCCACTACAGGTTGGGACGGCAGCTTCAAAGGTGTAGCGATGAACTCAGGTGTTTATGCCTGGTATGCTGAAGTAGAATATATTGACGGATTTAAGGAAATTATTCGGGGTAATGTGACTTTGTTGAGATAAAAGAGAAAAGATTAAAGTGGAAAGTGGGATTGCTTAGCAATTCACGAAGTCCATAATCAAACAATCTTTACGATAACTGATATTTAGATTAAAGCCGGGGATTTTCTCCGGCTTTTTTGTAGCAAAAAATGAACATTCATCTATGTATTGCTATTATCATTAAATACCTGACATTGTTCAATTATATTACAATCTTAATATGGAAGCTCAGTTTATATCTAAAAATCCTTATTCAGGGGAAATATATCAGCATTTTGATTTTGATCAAAGTGGAGAATTACAATCGGCTGTTGAAAAAGGGTATCGTGCATTTTTATTTTGGAAAAAACAATCTTTTGAAATCAGATCCTTGCGGTTTAGGATTTTGGCTGAATTGATTAGAAAAGGGGCTTATAATTTTGCAACTATTATTACAGAAGAAACAGGAAAGCCTATTCAACAATCATTTGCAGAGGTTAATAAATCCGCAATGGTTTGTGATTTTTATGCGGAGCATGCAGAAAGGCTTTTAAGTGCCGAACCTATTTTTGATGAAGGTATATTAAAAGGTAAAATCTTTTTTGAGCCCTTGGGGGTCATATTAGAGATTATGCCTTGGAATTTTCCATTTTGGCAGGTATTCAGATGCACAGTACCTACTTTGATGGCTGGGAATGCTGCAATATTGAAACATGCGCCAAATGTACCGCGTTCAGCAAAAGCAATTGAGCAGTTATTTATAGATGCAGGTTTTCCCAAGGCACTCTTTCAGGTAGTTTTTGCAAAAACTGAAGACATTACTTACCTGATGGAATCGACATTGATAAAAGGCGTAGCATTGACCGGAAGTTTGAGAGCCGGTGCTGCTGTAGGGGCTTTAGCCGGAAAAAATATTAAACCGGCTATATTGGAATTAGGCGGTTCAGATCCCTTTATCGTTTTGGAGGATGCTGATCTGGAAACAGCTGCAAAAATTGGAGTCGCCTCCCGGTTTAACAACAATGGGCAGACCTGTATTGCTGCTAAAAGATTTATAATACATAAAAATATTGCAGAACAATTTTTGCATTTGCTGAAAATTGAAACAGCAGCACTTGTTCAAGGTGACCCCAAAAAAGAGAATGTTCAGCTTTCTGTGATGGCAAGAGCAGATTTGGCAGATGAACTGCAATTGCAGGTTGACAGAACAATTCAGGCCGGAGCAATTGTAGCATTAGATGGAGGGCAATTGGAAAAGGGTTCGACAGTCTTCAGACCAATGATTTTGACAAATATTCCGAAAGGTTCTGCCGCTTACGAAGAAGAACTGTTTGGTCCTGTTTTATCTTTTTATAGTGTTGAGTCAATGGAGGCTGCGGTTGAACTTGCCAATGACAGTGCCTTTGGATTGGGATCTTCTATTTGGACAAAGGATGTAAACAAAGCCATGTCAATTGCAGAACAACTGGAAGTTGGAGCTGTAGCTGTCAATCAATTGATGAGATCTGTACCTTTTATGCCATTTGGAGGAATAAAAAAATCAGGCATTGGCCGTGAACTCGGAAGAGAAGGTATTAGGGCATTTGTCAATACTAAAGGAATTTTATTTTAAATTAGGAATAAATGGGCTAAGTGACTTTTTAAATTGTAAATAACATAGCTGTAAAAAATATTACATACATTTATCAATCAAATCTATACGTGGTTTTTTAATGATTTTGACA
>CAINVS010000106.1 GCA_903854205.1 uncultured Bacteroidota bacterium
GTGCAACGAAATCACATTATCATACAAAAATGTTTTTCTCTGTGTATCGCTTCGCGGCTACTTCGTGGTCCGTGTGAATTATTAAGTAAGATTATCAGATTATCAGATTATCAGATTATCAGATTATCGATTATCAGATTATCAGAAACGAAGTTCCGTAGACAAAATGTTTTTTCGCTGTGTATCGCTTCGCGGCTACTTCGTGGTCCGTGTGAATTATTAAATTAGATTGTCAGATCATCAGAAACGAAGTTCCGTGCAACGAAATCAGATTATCAGAAACAAAGTACCGTACATTAAAACGAAATCAGGGTATCACATTATCATACAAAAAATGTTTTTCTCTGTGTATCGCTTCGCGGCTACTTCGTGGTCCGTGTGAATTATCAAATCAGATTCTTTGAAGCTAATTTCAAAATTAGAAAGTAAAATCAGGTAGTGTACCAAGTACCCTCTACCCTCTACATTTTTACAATCTAACCTATTTTATCCGTAAGACTGTTTAGCGGAGGATCGAATTGCTCATTGTAAAATTCAAAATAGACATGATGCCCCAATTTATTCAGAATACCTGAGGATTCAATAATTTGCAAATATGTTTTATAACAAAATAAGGCTTCTTTGTTTTTAACCAATTCCATATCACTAAGTTCTACTATACAGTCAATTCTTGCTTTTACAGAATGCCGCATAAAAATAAATCCTTCCTCAGAAAATGTTGGCAGACTATGATCTGGAATAGTATAAAATGCCAATCTTTTCAGATAGTCATTACTCTCTTCATCCTGCAACTGCAGAAAAACCCTTTTTACAACAGCGTGACAGACCAAATGATCGTGAAAACCGCTGATACCGTGCACAGGATAGCTCACCACAATTTCCGGCTGTAATTTTCGGATAAATTCGGCAATAGCCCTTTCCAGATTTCTGGGATCCACATCCTGCAGACCGCTGTCGGGCCAATCCCAAACAGTCAGATTGGTCAGTTTCAACACTTTTGCCATTTCCAACATTTCGGCAGTACGGACTTCTCCCATTTCTTCAACAGTCAGACCCAAGTGATCCCGTTGTTTGGTAGCACCGCCTTTGGTAAGGGTAAGCAGATGAACTTCATGTCCTTCTTTGACTTGTTTGTACATAGCACCTGCAGGACCATAGCTTTCATCGTCAGGATGCGGGAAAATATATAATATTTTCATTTTTAAGATAATAATACCGTAGGGGCGTTTCATGAAACGCCCCTACGGTGTAATTTATTTATTTACTACTATTGCTTTAATGATCATCACGTCTACGGTAGGACGATTGGAACGGTCACCTGCCACAGCACTGATTTTGTCCAACACATCAAAACCTTCTACCAGCTCACCAAAAACAGTGTATTCACGGTCCAAGAAGGGAGTGCCGCCTTTTTCCTTGTATGCCTTACGCTGTTCCTCTGTGTATTTGAAATTGCGCATCTGCTCAATCTGATTCAGCTGTGCATCACTCATAGATTGGCCCTGAACGATGTAGAATTGAGATCCGCTAGAGGCTCTGGTTGGGTTTCCCTGATCGCCCATGCGGGCAGCGGCCAATGCACCTTTTACATGCAGGTTACTGTCTACAAACTCAGCAGGAATCGTATAACCGGGGCCACCCATGCCCAACATTTTGCCGGCAGGCGCTCCTTTTGAATCAGGATCTCCGCCCTGAATCATGAAACTGGGAATAACACGGTGAAAAAGCACGGAGTCATAAAAACCCTCTTTTACGAGTTTTACGAAATTGTCGCGGTGACCGGGCGTGTTTTCATAAAGTTTGATTTTAAGATTGCCCATAGTAGTTTGAAGTTCCACCATCGGAGAAGCCGACAGGACTTCTTCTTTTTTTACATTATCCACTTTTGATACCTTTTGAGCAGTGGTTCTGTTACAGGCTGTAGTCAGAATAACTGCGGTGATGAGAAAAATTAAATGTTTCATAACAACAGATTTTTTAAATACCAATAAATCAATGATCACTCATGAGTTCTTCCATATAGCGAATGACCTGTATCTGCAAATAACGTTCCTGTTCTTTCAGTTCTTTTTTCGGCAGTGGCTGAATCAGCCTCCAATGCGGCCAACCGTCCGTATCAATGCCTTCAAATTCATAGTATCCGTCGTAGCTGAGCAGTCGGCAGGTGGCAATATGTATCAGATCCTGTTTTTCTTCTTTGGTGTAATCTTCTTTTACCTGCCCCAATTCCTGAACACCCAAAAGAAAGAGTGTCGATTGTAAATCGGGCATTGCTTCCAAATTCAGCAGGTCTTTTATTTTATGCCGGGTTTCCAGCCATTTGAAATCGAGTTCCCAATCTTCCATTATAAGTTCGTAGCTGTTATATTATTTGAACGTAAGA
>CAINVS010000107.1 GCA_903854205.1 uncultured Bacteroidota bacterium
AAGCGCCAAAGTAAACATTTACTTTAGCGCTTTTTTTATGATAAAAGGAAAATGAGTTATTCCTCAACTTCCTCACCACTGTCATAATCAAAAGGCAGTGTTTTGGAATCTTTTACGGTAGCTAGTGTTGCAATTTGATAAATAGTAAACTTGTTTTATTCCTAATTTATCGATTTTGAAACAATCTCAAAAAAATAAATAAAAATCGTCGAAGACAGCTTGTCCATTTGTCTGAAGCACGATCCTACTAATGCTGCCAAAAGTAAAAAAAAGTCGGCGGCAGCCTTACTTGAATCGTAAATATTTATTGATTATTAATTAAACATGGGTATTATTCCATATTGCACCTTTGGTCTTACAAACATATCGCTCCGTTGGAGCTGAGAATTTAGAAATCAATAGCTTATCAATTAATAAATTATTACACTAGCTTTTCTTATAAAAAAGTCAACCCGCTAAGACTCATAAAAAAACCCGAAGAAAAATCTTCAGGTATATAATAAAGAGTCATGAGTATGATTAAACAAAAATCAATCGCAATAAGACATACAACCCAGCAGAGAGACCAATTGAAACAGGAAGAGTTAAAATCCATGCCATTAAGATATTGCGGATTGTTTTTTTCTGAACATTACCTTTCCCGCCTTTGGCAAACATTGTTCCCATAATGGAAGAAGACACAATATGTGTGGTACTCACCGGCAATTTAAAATAAGTACTGGCAAAAATAGTTCCCGCAGAAACCACCTGAGAAACAAAGCCTTGAGAATAATCCAACGCTGTTTTTCCTATTTTTTCACCGATTGTCTGCACAACGCGTTTCCAACCGATCATAGTACCTATGCCCAAACAAAGCGAAATTAGAATAATTGTCCAGGTAGGCGCAAAATCTGTATAAGATAGCATTTCTTTGCTGGCCGACTTCAATACACTGCGTTGATCGTCATTCCAAACCTTTTTTGCATCCGGATGAGCCAAAGCCTTTTTAATCTCAGTTGGTAATTGATTGCGCAATTGTTTGCGGGTATCAAGAATAAGATTTTTTGGCTGCTGATCAACAGGAAGTTTAATATTTTCCGGAATTTCAGCCAATAGGGTTCTTGTGACAACAATTTCTTTATTGAGTTTAGCTACATTATCTTTTAAGGGACCTTCACTTTCAGTTGCCTTTAACACCCTCTCCATTTTCACCAAAGTTGCCTCTGCTTTAATCGCATCAAAGGTATCAGGATTCAGCGCAAAATAAGTAGGCAAAAAAGCAATCAGCACAACCATAAGCAGTCCAACACCTTTCTGTCCGTCATTGGAACCATGTGTATAACTTATACCCATACTGCCAAAAATTGTCAGGAGTCGGATACCTAAAGGCGGTGCTTCCTTATCTTCAGCAGCCTCATATAAAGTCTTACTTTTAATGGTATAACGCATGATAATCAGCAAAAACCAAGCAACAAAAAAGCCAAAAACCGGAGTAATCAGCAAAAACATAAACACCTCATACACTTTCTGAAGCTGTTCATGAGAAACTTCTGCAAACACCATACTCGCACCTATAAGTGCACCAATGAGCGTGTGTGAACTCGATGCAGGAATACCAAAATACCAGGTTCCTAAATTCCACAATATTGCAGATATGAGGACAGCCAATAAAAATGCTATATTTTCTCCAAGTGGCGCATACATAAGTTCTGTAAGCGGAATAAGTTTTAGGATGCCCATCGCTACACCCAATCCGCCAAAAATTACGCCCAAAAAATTTAGAACACCCGATAGTACGACCGCTCTGGTCGGAGTAAGACTTTTTGTATATATAACAGTTGCAACAGCATTTGCTGTGTCATGAAATCCATTAATAAATTCAAAAAAACAGACTGCAAATACGCAGATTACAAGTAGAATAAAAACCCCGGTAGTAAGGTTCAGGCCACCCAAGCTTGATAGTAGTAAAAACATAATTTATTGTTTGGATATAGAATCGGCAAATCTAATTATTCAGCAACAAGGAATCAGGAATCCAATATTAATAAATTATTAAGTATTTTTTTGCGGATATTTTTAGATATTAAAAATTAGGCGAGCCTTTAGGGTCGTTCGGGCGAACGACCTTACAGGCTATCAGCTTCGGTGTCGTCCCTCGCCCACGCTCCTATCTTTCACGCATTTTTCTTACGGTTCGTTTAAAAGGACCCTAAACTCTTATTTATTTACCAAAATTCTCAATCAATCGGCCTTTCATCTGTGTAAATTCTTCCTCATTGATGACACCCATTTCTTTCAGTTCTGCCAGTTCCTTCAGTTTTTTCACAATGTCATTATTGACTTCTGTTTTAGGTTCAGCCTTTGGCTCTGTTTTTGACTTTTCCTCCTTGACATTCAAAACTTCAATATCCTCATGCTCAGAGCTGCCTTTTTTCTCGGATTTTTTCTTTTCAGCTTCCTCTTTAAGATCTTCGGCTACTTTTTTGCCTTTTTCAAACTGCTCATCATAAAATTTACGGAAACGGTCTGTATCGAAATCCAAGAAAGTACCTCCGGTTTCAAAATGAGTTTTGAAAACCTGACCCAATGCATAGGTGGATGCACCGGAGAGCGCCGACATAGACAGCCCACCCAAAGCAGATCCGATTCCGGGAATCATCTTAATCAATGCACTTGCGCCTAAGCGGGAAAGTCCTGAACCGGCCAATGCAGTAATAAGTGCCTTGCCTTCAGTTTCTTTAAAATCAATATCATAAACTCCGCTCAAGCTCTTAACCATATCGAGCTGAACAGCAGCCACTGCCAAAAAATCAGCCACGGGAAAAGGAATAAAGCCAGCTCCCATCGACCATAAAATATGGTTTCTAATCGTTCTGTCCGCTCTTTTTGAACGGTCTTTTTCATTATTGTTGTTTGACATTTTTCCTGCAAATTTATAAGCCCTATAAATGTATTTTGGATTAAACATATAAATAATTTGAAAATTTGAGGATTTGAGGATTTGCGTATATTTTGACTATGTCGAGAAATACTGCGTATGTGTTTTTATCATAGACAATCCAAATCCTTCAAAATTGATAATTGATTAGTTTAATCTATTTATTATTAACATAGTAGTAACAAAGGGGCGCAAAACTCGGTTCTAATTTTTCTCTAATTATAGTACGCAAAGCTCGGTTCTAATCCGCACAACTTGTCCCGACCCAAGACGGGATCATCACATCCGCACATCCGCACATCTCATCCGCACAACTTGTCCCGACCCAAGACGGGATCATCACATTCGCACAACTTGTCCCGACCCAAGACGGGATCCGCACATCTTATCCACACATCCGCACATCAATAAGTCCCCAGTTCAATATTACAAAATAAAATTATAAAAAGTTGCTTTTTATTTGTAACTTTTCTTCAGTATTGTATTTTTAAGATACACAATCAAACTTACATGAATAGATTTAAAATTTTTCTAAGCATGCTCATTGTTCCGCTATTAGCTTTTACTCCGGGCAAAACGGATTTTGCAGCTTATTACGGCCCTGCTTATACTGACGCTGTCAGTTTCTTTGCAAAAAATCGCTTATCCTTCCAAAAGGCTGCCAATGAATACAATATTCGTGAAAAGAATCTCAAGTCTATTGTTTTTCCGGAATTATTGAGATACAATATCCTGCAGAATCTGATTGAAACCAAGGCTTTGGAATTGCTTTATGTCAAGGGAGGAACAAAAGCTGCCGACTTTTCCATCGGACATTTCCAAATGAAGCCATCTTTTGCAGAAACAGTGGAGGCTATTGCAGCTGACAATGATGATAAAAATGACAAAAAAAATGACGAATGGGCTGAAGATTTTCACGCACTATGCAGCTACGGAAACCTTGACGAAAAAAGCATAAGAGCAAAAAGAGTGGAAAGGCTTTCAAGTCTGGAATGGCAACTGAAATATCTGGCCTGTTTTTACAGATACACAGAAAGACAATTGAATAAAACCTTGAGTCCATCAGAAAAAATACAAAAAATAGCGGCCCGTTACAATTGCGGCCTGCAAAGAACAGAGGCAGAAATTGAAAAACTGATGAAGCGGCCTTCCTTCCCTTACGGTTATTCTGTCGATCCTAAAATACAGCACAACTACAGCGATGTGGCTGTCTATTTTTTTCTAATGTAAACGATTTAAGATAATTATAAATCAAAGGGAGAACATCCTAACCAAAAACACAACCAACCATGAAAAAGATCCTAAAAAAAATCAGTCTCGGCCTACTTGGCCTCGGTCTGCTTGCTGCCTGCAATGGACCAAAAAGCAGCAATGCCCTTGTCAGCAAAAAACTCGAAATTAAATCCCCTATTCCTGAACTCGACATCAAATTTGAAGAATTTGAGCTTGATAACAGTAAAGATCAGGTATTGAAAACAAAAAGAGGCAGTCAGATCCGTATTCCCGCCGGAGCTATAGTTGATAAAGCCGGCAAGTCCGCCGGAACTGTAAAAATTAAATACCGCGAATTTCACGATGCTGTAGATATTTTCCTTTCCGGAATTCCGATGGATTACAATGCGCAGGGAACGAAAAGAAATATGCAGACTGCCGGTATGTTTGAACTGAAAGCTGAAAAAAGCGGTGAAGAACTGCAGGTTGCCAATGGCAAAACAATCGGTGTACGTATGGCATCTTATGAGCCGGGTACCGATTATTCTGTATTTTACCTCGATCAGAAAGGAAAAGGCTGGGAATTTTTGGACTATAATTCTCAGATAGAAGTAAACGGCGAAAAAGAAAAATTGAAAAAATCTATTGAAGGCAAAGGTCCCTCCATGCCGTTCCCATTAGATGATAAATATTTTGCCTTCGATTATTGGGCTATTTTGGATGCTATGTTCAATGACGATTATTATAAAATTAAGGATAACGAAAAGAATCCGGCGATTGCTGCCAAAGCAAAAAAATATGGCCTGATGTGGCTGAGCACCCGTTGTAATGAAATAATCACATTCAAAGGTGTGCAACAGCCTGCTGCGCTCATGGTTTGGAAAAGAATTTCAGGTAACCCTTTTCCAGCCTGGTTGAAGGACGAAAATCGCGATTATAACACCCTTACCCATAAAGGCGGCAATATCTATGAACTTTCTGTTGAAGATAATGCCGGTTCAAAAACCTACAAAGCGACGATTGAATGTATAATGCCAATTTCTGCCCTCTTTAAATTTGCCCCCGAATATTGGGAGAAAAATTACAAAGATGCTATGGCAAAAGTGGAAGCTGAAATGGAGCGCCTGAAAATGGAAGCAGATGTTTTCCGCAGTTTTGAAGTGAGCGGTTTCGGCATTTACAACTATGACAAACTCATGAAAGAAGATGAGGCCGTCAAAATCATCGCCAATTTTATACCCGATGAAAGCATCAAAAAAGGAAATGAAACCTACGATATGGACATGGTGTACTATGTTCCCGGCGATAATAAAACCCTGATTAAATTTCCAAAAGCCGATTGGGGCAAAGTAAATCTGGTTCCCGGCAATAAAGGCCGTTTCATCACAGTTCTGCCCGGCGCTGCCTTGGGTGTCTATGCGGCAGAAAAATATATGGCACTCGATTTTGAAGCGCTCCGCAAAAAGGATAATCCGACTGTCGATTTTGTTCTGCTAAAAACAATGGACAAGGCAAGTTCTGCCGATGATATCAGAAAGGTACTTAATTTTTAGATACGAATTGAGTTATAGGCTAAAAGCGCAGAGACAGGAGTTTTTGCGCTTTTGGTTTTTATTCAGATAGGGATTATGGCATGCCCCCGATTCTGCTGCGCAATCGGGGTCGCCTGCCTCGGCGGCTTTACTGACAAGGGGCTATTCGCTCCAGCAACTGCATTGCATTCCGTTGCGTCCGCTGCTATTCCTCATGCTTTTTCCTAACGGAGACGCTGTCGGCGTTCAAATAATTGGGGAAATAAAATCTTACCTTGAGTTGATTTTTTATATATTTTATATATTTTATGATGTTTTTTTTGAATTTGACAATGAATCAAATCCTATGCAGAATTATCTTCAAATTTTCAAATCTTCCAAAAGACGAGACTAATTTTCAATCTGATAGATATCGTACTAACTCCCCTACCCACAAATCAATTTTTACATTTTTTCCTAAAAAGTGTATCTTTGTAAAGTTAAAAAAAGTCAGGAATTTCTACCGAAGCTAGGTTCAATTGCAGTTCTTCGATTGAATATTTGTCCTAAAAATCCTCAACTTTGCAAGGCCCGAAACCGTTTGCAGCAACCCTAAAAGACAACATAACAATAATTTATACAGTTTTGAATTCCTTCTTATTCCTTCATTATACCCAAAAGATTTGTTACATGTTTCGTTTTATTACAGCACTTTCGCTATGTTGTTTTTCTTTTTCAGTTTTTAGCCAAATAAATAAAAACAATATTACCATTGCTCGCGACAGTTTCGGGGTGCCGCATATATTTGGCACTAGCGATGCGGAAACCGCCTATGGATTGGCATGGGCTCACAGCGAAGATGATTTTAAACATATTCAGCAAAACATGTTAGCCGGAAAGAATATGCTGGGGCGTGTATTGGGTAAAGAAGGCGTTTTGTTCGATTTCGGTTTGCAGTTTTTAAACATTAGCGAAACAGTAGAATCTAAATATGAAAGCGATATTTCATCAGAATTCAAGAAAGTATTAGAGGGTTATGTGCAAGGCCTAAATGATTATGCGGCCGCACATCCCGAAGAGGTCTTATACAAAAAAGCATTTCCGTTTACAGCAAAAGAACTGTTGAAAGCTGCGGTATTGCAAACTACTTTGATGGCAGGAGTTGGAATGGCCTTAAAATCTATTCGCGATAGACGCATAGAAGAGTTTTATCAGATCAATGATATTGGCTCCAACTCAATGGCTATTGCGCCATCGCATACCGAAGACGGCAAAACCTATTTGGCCATTAATTCGCATCAGCCCTTAGATGGTCGATTTGGTTGGTACGAGGCGCATTTGGTAAGCGAAGAGGGCTGGGACATTATGGGTGGTCTGTTCCCCGGGGGCAGCACTATTTTTGTGGGAACCAACAAGCATCTAGGCTGGGCGCATACTGTTAATTACCATACCTTTGGCGATATTTATAAAATTGTTATTAACCCCAAAAATAAAAACCAGTACCAATTGGATGGGGAATGGAAAAATTTTGAAAAGAAAAAGGCCAGACTGAAAATAAAAATTGCAGGCATTCAGCTGTCGGTGAAGAAAAAGTTTTTAATAACGGCACATGGACCCACATTAAAAAACAAAGATGGGTTATATGCCATTCGTTTTCCTTCTTACAATGATATCCGCTCAAGCGACCAATGGTTTAAAATGAATAAAGCCAGCAATCTCAACGAGTTTGAAGCGGCATTAAAAATGCAGGCTATTCCGCTCTTCAATGTGCTGTATGCCGATGCCGGTGGAAATATTCTCTTGCATTCGGGAGGCATTGTACCCGATAGAGACCCCTCGCTGAACTGGCAGCAACCTCTTGCAGGGAATTCCTCAAAATTTATTTGGAACAAAACGGTTCCGTATAACAGAATGCCCAATGTGGTAAACCCCGATTGCGGCTATGTTTACAATTGCAATCAAACCCCCTTGTTCTGCACTGGTTCGCAATGCGAATGGGGAGGCGACTTTGTGGGGCTGCACCGTTTTACATACAACAGGGGTGAGCGTTTTAAGTATTTGTTCGAAACGCATCAGGGAAAGTTCAACTGGCAAGACTTTAACCGAATTAAATTCGACAAAAGTTATCATAATACGCCCAATGCCACTTATCGCAGCAGGTTTAAAAATCTATACGCACTAAGCGAGACAAAGTATCCCGACATTGCCGATGCTATTGCAAGCTTTAAACGTTGGAACCTATCGGGCGAGGCAGATAACAAAGAAGCTGCTTTGGCGCTCGTTACACATGATTATCTACTAAAAAAACTCGATGCACCCTTTGCCTTCTTTATGATTGTGAAAGATGATCGTGCAGAAAGCGATTTAGTAAAAGCTGTGCGTTATGCCAAAAAGTTTTTGCTGAAGCACCACGGTGCCATTGACATTCCGCTCGGCAACATACAACGGCATGTGCGCGGCAATGTGAATATTCCCGCAAGCGGATTGAGAGAAGTAGCCCGCGCTGCAGATGCAAAGCTCTATGATAAGAAAAAAGGATTGTACAAAATCAATTCGGGCGATGGCTTTATGCAGATGGTAAAATTCAGCAGCAAGGAACTGCCCGAAATTTATAGTATTAATGCTTTTGGGGCTTCATCAAAGCCCGACAGCCCCCATTATACCGACCAGATGGAAATGTTTCAGCAAGAAAAATTCAGAAAAATGACTTTCGACAAGAATGAAATTTTAAGTAAGGCAATTAAAATATATCATCCTGGAAAATAAGCAAAGCCACTATCAACAAGAATTATGTTCCAGCGCAGCAGGAACAATGTTCTAGTCAGAAAGACGATAGAACAGAACCATCTAATCAAAATGTACTTATCGAAAATAATATTTAATGCAAGGGTAAGAACTTTGGTCCTCTCTTTTATTTAGGCATTGTCTCTCAACTCATCCAGTAGCTTTTTATTTCATAACTTTAATAAAATTGACTTTATGAAATAATAAAGTATATCTAAGTAAAGATATTAAAAATGCCAGAAACTGCTACCTAAGGTTTAATTCAACAGCAGCTACCCCAAAAAGCGGGCTTTAGCTTCGCTGACTTTCAATTGGTGCTCCGCAGACCGTTTAGTGGTAGCCGAAATTTTGGTTCTCCGCATCAACATTTTTGCTAAAATCTGCAACTAGGCCAAGCCCGAAACCGCTAGGCACAGTTATACAATAAAACATAAAGCATGAAATTCAACTTAAAAACATTCAGACTATTTCTATTATTAATTTCTCTTCACCCTCATATATTGAATGCTCAATGGATGCAGTGGGAATGTAGAAGCAATAATTCGCTAAGTGAATTCTCGAATCATATTAATGACATGAAAGAGCGAGGATATGCACCAGTAAATATCAGTGTGGTTACTTATTCCAAAGAGCCAAGAGTATCCAGTATTTGGCAAAAAGCCAATGTTAACGATTGGGCTTGTTGGCATGGGATGGATCAAAATGCCTTTACTGAAAAAATAAAATACTTTAACAGGAAGGGATTAAGTCCAATCGACATTGCAGTCTGGAAAGAAAATGCTGGTGAATTGAGATTCGCTGCTATCTGGCAAAAAATTAATTATGAAGGCGTTGTAGAAATTGGAGTAAACGAAAATGAACTTAGGAAAAAGATTACCAATTATGCCAAAAAAGGATACAGCCCACGAGATTTAAATGGTTATGCTGTAGGTGATGACATACGCTACACTTGTATTTTTGATAAACAACCAAGAGGGCAATTGCTAATCTCTTTTGGCAATAGTGAGAATGAATTTCAAAAAGAATTTGATAAAAACACTCCTTTAGGCTATTATCCTATTGATGTAAATTACTTTAATTATAAAGGTAACATTGTTTGCAATGGCGTATGGGCTAAAGGTGATCTTATCTGGGATAATAGAAAGGGATATGATATAGAAGAGTTTCAAAATTACTTGGAAGAAAAAACAGATAATGGCTATTCCCCTATTGATATCGACCAATACTACTTAAATGGTTCTTTTTATTATGGGGCAACTTTAACTAAACCAAAAAAAAATAATCAAATTATTAACCCGAGTTATATTCAGTCAAATATATCGGCGGCATCAATAGCGCAGAAAACTTTACCCATTTCACCTGTAGAACAGCAAACAAAAGTGTGGTGTTGGTTGGCAACAGGCGAAATGATTCTTAAACACTATAATATACCTAATGCAAACCCTTCAGGAAATTATCAATGTGGAATAATTGGTTCGATATTCTATAATTCTCCTTGCTATACTAACTGCTTTAATAGTATTTGTATAAGACCATCCGGTTCAAACCTAAATACACTTAGAATGTTTAAAGACTATTCATGGATTACATCCAAAAAAGTATTTAATTGTCGAGAGGGGTATGAACTTAATTTTAATACTATAAAAACTAACATAGACAAGCAGAAACCTATTCTATGTGGGATTTCACCAGTTAGGAGACAATATTATAGTGGCGCTGAGCATGCAGTTGTACTGATAGGATATAAAATCATTAATGAGATACCTTTTGTAGTAATAAATGATCCGTTCCCTTACTCAAACGTTGACAACCCTTACCTAAAGGAGGGGGCTTCTTTATTACAGAAAAATCAATATCAGATAAGTCTGCAAACATTTACAAACAAACTATTTTGGCATTGGTCTTTATCAGACATAGAAATTATTTAGCTGTGGTTGTTTATAACTTTGAATGGACGCTAAGTTAAGTCAAAAAAACTATCTTGCACAAAAGTTAATAAAACAACAATGAGAAGAAGAAAATTTGACAGGGAATTCAAGCTAAAAGCAGTAGAACTGGAGTTTAGATTAACAGGCATTTTGTAAAAGCGGGGGTTTAGTGCTTTTATAATATTTTTTGTAAATTTAAAAAGTTGTGATTCGTAGTAGTTTTTAGGCAAAAATCATCCCCTTCGCCAAGCCCGAAACAGTCAATGTTATATAAATAAAAATCGCTAAACATAAAACAATGAAAATAGTAATGATCATACTGACAGTAATATTAATAGCTTTTGCTTTGGTACAACTTTATTTATTATTTGGACAAAGAAATATTGAAACATATCCTTATGCAGTCAAAAAAAAATATGACCAATTTGAAATAAGAACTTATGAAGCTACTTTATTTACATCAGTCAAACTCAACACAAAAGGCTATGAAAATTCATCCAGAAGAGGCTTCTCTATTTTAGCGGGATATATTTTTGGCAATAATGAAAGGAATGAAAAAATAGCTATGACTTCTCCAGTAACAATGTCCTTAGGTGATTCAGTGACTATGATGTTTATGGTTCCTAAGAAATTAAAGAAGGACATGCTTCCTAAGCCTAATCAATCAGGTATAGAATTTAAGGAAGAACCTGCTAAAGTCCTTGCAGCAATAAGGTTTAGCGCTTGGGCGAATGATACTAAAATTGAAAAGTATAAACAGAAATTAATAGCTGCTTTAGATGCTGAAGGCATCAAGTATTCGAATCGATTTTATTTTTTTGGCTATAATGCCCCTTTTGAAGTTTTTAATCGAAAAAATGAAGTTTTGGTGGAATTGCAATAAATACTAAAACACCTTATAAACTTATGCATTTAGGTGAATGGCATCACAATAGTGAATGCTTAATATACACTACTTTCATACCCTAAACCTAAGCAATCAAATCTCACCCAAAATCAATAAAAAAGCAAAA
>CAINVS010000108.1 GCA_903854205.1 uncultured Bacteroidota bacterium
ACACAAGGGTGCGGCTAAGAGCAAATCTTAACCTCACCCTTTTTTAAAATGCATTTTGTAAAAACTAAGGTATATATATAGGACAATATTTAGATTCCTATAAACAAAATTCCATCAGCTTATCGTATCAAAATCGTATCATATCGTATCATATCGTATCATTTTGACAAAAAAAGCTATTAAATCAAGCACAATTGCAAATAAACTTAATATTCCGAATCCAACTGTTAAAAGGATACTTTATGAACTAATTTCCAAAAATCTGATTGAATAACATGGAATTTGGCCTGTTACATATTATACAATAAAATAATTTTAAAACAACAGAGCCATGCAAGTAAAAATCGTCAACAAATCAGCATTCCCGCTGCCGGAAAATGCCACAGAAGGCAGTGCAGGCCTCAACCATCGGACTCATTGTATTGATGTTATCTGATAATATCAACTGACAAAATGTCATACTTTTATAAAAAAGTTCTATCTTTGCATCTTAGTTTAAAGTTGAAAGATCAAAGATGAAAGTCTGATATCTCTAGTCTTAAGTCTAATATCTCAAATATCATATCTAAAATAATGGAATTATACGATAATAATCCAACTCTTGACTTAAACAAAGAACAGGTCGAGGAAACCCGTCAGGGCGATGTTTTTTTTAAAGAACAGATGCTCAAAAAAACGGAGGGCAGCCACAAGAAATTTTACATTGAAAGTTATGGCTGTCAAATGAATTTCAGCGACAGCGAAATCGTTGCCGCAATTCTATCCGACATGGGTTATGAACCTACCCGCGAGATGGAATTGGCCGATCTGATTCTGGTCAATACCTGTTCTATTCGCGAAAAAGCAGAAGATACTGTCCGCAAACGCCTTCGTGTTTTCGACAAACTGAAAGAAAAAAACAAGGGCATGCTCATCGGCGTTCTCGGCTGCATGGCCGAGCGCATGAAACATACCTTGCTCGAAGAGGAAAAACTGGTAGATATTGTGCTAGGTCCCGATGCTTACCGCGATCTGCCCAACCTCATTGCTACTGCAGAGGATGGCGACAAAGGTATAAATGTATTCCTCTCCAGAGAGGAGACTTACTCTGATATTAATCCAGTCCGCTTGGATAACAACGGTGTTTCAGCCTTTGTAACGATCATGCGCGGATGCGACAATATGTGTTCCTTCTGTGTGGTGCCATTTACGCGCGGACGTGAGCGCAGTCGCGATTTGTTCAGTATTATTGCCGAATGTCATGAACTTTTTGGTCGCGGATACAAAGAGGTAACACTCTTGGGCCAAAATGTGGACAGTTACAAATGGAAAAATCCCGAAAACGAACAAACGGTAGATTTTGGCGATTTGCTAGAGGCGGTAGCCCATGTCAGTCCTAATCTTCGGGTGCGCTTTTCTACCTCACATCCAAAGGATATCAGCGATAAAGTGCTGTACACAATGGCAGCTCACGAGAATATCTGCAAATATATTCACCTGCCGGTACAGTCGGGCAGCAGCCGCATTTTGAAAAAAATGAACCGCACCTACGATCGCGCCTGGTATATGCAGAAAATTGATCGCATCATGGAGATTATGCCCGACTGCGCCATTTCATCGGATGTGATCTGCGGATTTTGTACCGAAACGGAAGAAGATCATCAGGATACACTCTCTGTGATGAAACACAGCGATTACAGCATGTCTTATATGTTTTTCTACTCTGAACGTCCGGGTACTTTGGCAGAACGAAAATTCGAGGATGACATCCCCGAGGAACTCAAAAAACGCCGCTTGGAAGAGGTGATCCGCCTGCAAAATCAGCTGTCTTATCAGCACAATCTGCGCGATATCGGAAAAACCTTCAAAGTATTGGTAGAAAAAGTTTCAAAACGAAGCGAAGAAGAATTGGCAGGCCGCAATTCACAAAATAAGATGATCGTTTTCCCTAGAGCCGATGTGCAAATTGGAGACTATGTATATGTGAAGGTGACGGATTGTACGCAGGCGACCTTGAGAGGGGAGCTTGTTTCAATTTGAGGATTTGGATATTTGAAAATTTGAATATGATTGAAAAACTGCATATAAAGAATTTTACCTGCTTTGCCGATAACGAATTTGAGTTTTCGGATGGGATTAATGTGTTTATTGGGGAAAATGGAACAGGTAAGACACATTTATTGAAGTTGTTGTTGTGGAATCTTAATTATTTTAAAAATGGCATTCAAGACGGAGCGGATATTGGTACGAAAGGAGTATGGCCATTGATGTTTACATTTGGAGTACAAGACATTAATAGTTTAAAAAGAGACATAAATTTTAACTTTGAAATCGCATTAACAATTAATGGAAAATCATCTGTTTTAGGTAAGGGTGATTGGGGTGATTTAGATTTTAATAAAGGTTCTGAAGTTGCAGAAAAAGAAGTGCCATATTATATCTTAAAAGAAGCAAAAAACAAAAAAATCATCTTCATCCCTTCTAGAGAAATTCTCTCTTTCTTCAATGGATTTTTAGCGTTATACAATCGAAGAGAAGTTTCTTTTGATGCTACTTACCAAATGTTGGCTGAATCCTTGGATTTGCCGCCGTTAAGGTATGAATTAGCTAAGGAATTGGGCCTGTTTGACTTTATTACTGAGTTGCGCGATATTTTACAGGCCGATGTTGTCAAAGAAAATGGACATTTCTACCTTAAAACGGATACATCTAAAATTGAAATGAATTTGGTAGCAGAAGGTTGCCGCAAAATTGCAACGCTTATTTACCTTATACTTAACGGCGAATTGGAATTGAGTAAAAATATGGTTTTGCTTATCGACGAACCGGAAGCTAACCTGAATCCAAAACTGATAGGGACTATGGCCAAATTTTTAGTAAAGATGGCCAATAAAGGGGTACAGATTTTTATTGCAACGCACGATTATTTGCTTTCTCAAATGCTGTCTTGGAACACTGAATACAAAGACAAAATTGAGAACCCTGCAGCTGTTCGCTTTTTTGGATTAGCAAAAATTGAGGACGATGGAATTAATGTCGAAGTAGCTGATTCAATTACAGAATTGAAAAACAATCCATTGCTGGAGAGTTATTTAGATTATTACAGAACAGAAGAACAACAATTTATTTACAAATGATTTTTCAGGAAAGTAAAATAGATTGGCATTTTGATGAGCTGTTTTGGAATTTGATACAATTAGATAATCATACTCATTCCAAAACTGTGCAATCAAACACAAAAGCGAGAAATCAAGGGGAACGCGATTTGAAAACGGTGGATTTGATAGGGACTTTTAATGATGAAGAAACCTATTTCATTGAAATTAAAAACTATTTGGGTGCTAAAACAGATAATTCTTTAATAGACGAATTGATACATGAGTTGATTTTGAAAGTGAAGGACAGCTTTTCGCTGATTTTATCAGGCAGCAGGGCCGCTGATAATGATAGAAAGTTATTTAAAAGATTATCTGTTCTATTATAAGAGGAAGCACGTTTCATAATTTGCTTTTGGATTGAAAACATGATCTATAAAAACAAACAGCAGACAGAGTTGAAGTTGAGGATGATACAGCAGAAACTTAAATCCATTTTATATTCTTGGACAGAGAGCAGAGTAATAATCACAAACAGCGAACAGGACTGGCAGAAAATATTACCAAACTGGCTATTAAAGTGCATTGAACTGCACTATTTAATGCTTTTTCTGTTTAAATATAATTATTTACACCAAAAAGAGCTATATAATGCACTTTGAGCAATTGATTCAAACTGTGAAATCGCGCAGAGAGATGCTGAACGTAACTCAGGAAACCTTGGCAGAAGTTTCCGGTGTTGGGCTGCGCACATTAAAACAGTTTGAGAGCGGAAAGGGCAATCCAACGCTTCAAACATTACAAAAATTGGCTGATGCTTTGGGGATGGATATTTGTTTACAGGTTAAAAAAATGCCATAATATGCGTGCTGCAAAAATTTTGTACAAAGGAGAGGAAGCAGGCATTATAACACAGCATGATGATGCCTCCTTTACTTTCAGGTATCATGATGAATGGTTGGCAGATGCCTCTAAACCGGGAATTTGCATAACAATGCCCAAAACTAAACAGGAATATTATTCAAAATATCTTTTTCCTTATTTTTTTAATATCATACCCGAAGGTGCCAACAGAAAAGCAATTTGTACTGACCTTAGAATGGACGAGGACGATTATTTCGGAATACTGTTGGTAACAGGAAAACATGATACAATTGGTGCAGTTAAGGTGGTGAAAATATAATAGGATGGCGTTAATACCTGAAATAAAAAATTGTCCGGGAACCTTGGCTGAAGGCTATGATACCTATAGTAACAGTTGTCTGAAAAACCTGTTTAATGGTAAAAAAGTTAGCCATACATTGCCCTATCAGGAACATTTTGGTAACAGAAGGGAGCTAGGTCAATTTTTGGAAACCCAAAAAAGAGGTTCAGTTTCGGGGGTTCAGGAAAAATATTCTGTCTTATTGGATAAAAAGGAAATTCGGTTAATAAAAGATGGGGAACAGGGCCAATATATACTGAAAACTATTCCCGAAAAGATTAAAAATGCGGAGCAAATGCCCGCAAACGAGCACCTGACTTTACAGATTGCACTACAGGTTTATGGCATTGAAACAGCGGCCAATTGTTTGGTTTTTTTTGGAAATGGAGAACCTGCCCTTTTGGTAAAGCGATTTGATATTAACAATGATGGAAAAAAGCTTGCATTGGAGGATTTTGCTTCTTTAGAAGGTAAAACGCCACAAACAGATGGTGATGATTATAAATACCAGGGAAATTATTTCGATGTTTTTGAAATTATGCGGCATAATATACCGGCCTATAAGTTAGAATCGGTGAAATTATTAAAATTGATAATATTTAATTACCTCTTTTCTAATGGCGATGCACATCTGAAAAATTTCTCAATATTGGAAACAGCTTTAGGTGATTATAGATTAAGCCCAGCTTATGATTTATTAAACAGTAGAATTCATATAGAAGATAAAGATTTTGCATTGGATGATGGGTTATTGCCAAGAAAATTGGCCAAGGGAAAAGTAAAAAAACAAATTTTCAAGTTGGCCGATCTTGCGGGAATATCCGAGTCTATGACGCAAAATATTTTTGCTTCGATGACAACACATACAGAAAAGGTAGAAAAATTAATCAACGCCTCATTTCTAAACGAGAAATTAAAAAGGAATTATTTACAGGCTTTCCAATCACGATTAAAAAAAATCCAACAGGATTAAACACACCATAGACCGGCGATTCAACATCTACCCACTGATACATATTTCAAACTTCTGCTTTAAGTAACATTCAAACTATGAAAATTAAACAACTCGCATTGTTATCAGCTGCCCTTTTTGGTATTAGTTTCAATGCTTACAGTCAGCCCGGACTGAAACAGGAATCGGTTTCCATATTTAAAAACTCAACCGCCTTTTTCGTGAAAACGGGACAGGTGACTGCCAAAGATAAAAAGTGGGAAATTGTTGGTGATACTATTCCAAGAGCCTTGAACGGTACTTTTTGGATTTCTTCTCCAACCAAGGAATTGGGTATTGTAAAAAGCTTTTTGCAGGACAAGGAAGTACAGGGTTTGGTCAATTACTACTCCGATATGTTCGTTGCCAACGACGGTAAACGCGTACGATTTATCCCCGCAGGAGATTCTACCTGGATGGAAGGTAAAATAAAAGTTTTGCAGACCCCTAATCCGGATCCTACAAAACCGGCCATAAAATCGGGGACACTTTTTGCACTTATTCAGGCAAATGGCAATACTTCCATGCTCACTTCTAATCAGGTGAATGCTGCTAAAAAGGTAGAGTTTTTGGATAGTCCTTCTTTTACAAATGCATCTATTCAGAAATTGCCGGTCATGCAGGCCAATTTTTCAACTGCTAAAGAAAAACAGCCGCTGGATTTGATGTATCTGAGTCAGGGAATCAGTTGGACACCCGATTATTTGATTGAGCTTTTAACGGATGACAAGGCCCGTATGACCCTCAGAACTACAGTGATCAATGAGGCGGAGGATATTGAAGTGGCTAAATTGAATATGGTAGCGGGTGTACCCAATTTTAAATATGCTACTGTAATTGCAGATTTTTTTAATCTGATTGCACCTAATAATCAATACAATACCCGTGCTTATGCGCAAACTTATCAGAATTTGGCAGCACCTATGATGAACGGCGCAGTTTATGATAATGATGCTGTTTTCGCTACAGAAGATTTCAATCCTGCTCCGACAGGAAATATCGGTGTTGCCGAAGGTACCGCTATTGAAGACCTCTTTTTCTACAGTTTGGATAATATTATGATCAAAAAAGGAGAACGTGCCCTTTTGGATATTTTTACAGCAGAAATACCTGTAGAACATGTTTACGAGGTTATACTCGGTCAAAACAGCGCATCCTATACTACAGCTTACAGCTTCGAACAGCAGAAATTACCGGTCATTCACACCCTGAAATTGACAAATACAAGCGATTATGTTTGGACATCAGCTCCTGCAATGGTTGTAAAAAATGATAAAGGCAAAATCTCTCCTGTCAGTCAGGATCTGTTGAAATACACCTCCAAAAAGGACAATATCAATATTAAACTGACTGAAGCACCTGATGTTGCCATCAAATTTTCAGAAAAGGAAGTTTCCCGAAAAGTAAATGATAAGACAATAAAGGAAGCCAACAACCGTATGAGATATTATGATATGGTGACTATCGAGTCTGAAATTGAGATTCAAAACTATAAATCTAAAGAAATACGCCTTGATACAAAACGTGCTATCATCGGCAAATTGGGAGAAAGCAACGAAAAATGGAAATTGGCACCACGCCTTCAAAATTACGACAGTTACAACCCTTTTACTGATGTTTGCTGGGAATTGAAAATCAAACCGGGCGAAACAAAGAAAATAATTTACAGATACGAAATATTTGTAACGCATTACTAATAGAATTAAAGAGGATAGAGCGTAATCGTTTTCTCTATCCTCTTTCTTATGAAACAAGGATGGACATACAAACAGTTAAACAAAGATTTGGCATTATCGGGCATTCCAATCTATTGGAACATGCCCTTAAAACGGCGGTACAGGTTGCACCTACCGACCTTACTGTTCTTGTTACCGGCGAAAGCGGGGTAGGAAAGGAGTCATTTTCAAAAATAATACACAGCCTTTCGGCCCGCAAACACAATAATTTCATTGCCATCAACTGCGGGGCATTACCGGAAAGTACGATCAATTCAGAACTTTTTGGGCATACCAAGGGCGCTTTTACCGGAGCAGTCGGCGACCGGAAAGGTTATTTTGAAACCGTAAACGGAGGTACTATTTTTTTGGATGAAATTGGCGAAATGCCGCTCGATACTCAGACTTTTTTATTGCGGGTTTTGGAACAGGGCGAATTTGTTAAAGTAGGCTCCTCTGTGGTGGAAAAGACCGATGTCCGGGTTATTGCAGCGACCAATGTTAATCTTATGGAACGCATCAGACAGGGTAAGTTCCGAGAAGACCTCTATTACCGTCTCAGTACAGTGGTCATCAGTGTTCCGGCATTGAGAGAGCGCGGCGATGATGTGCAGTTACTTTTCCGAAAGTTTGTTACCGAATTTGCCGAGCAGTACCGCAGCCAATTGGTGAGACTGGATGATATTGCACAGCAAATGCTTCAAAAATACACTTGGCCCGGCAATATCCGTGAACTTCGCAATGTGGCCAAGCGAGTAGCGCTTTTCGCAGAAGACAAAGTGGTAACAGCGGATGAACTGCTCCGATTTCTGCCCGATGCTCAGCAGAATAATCTGCCAATTCCGGCAGCTCAATACAGCAGTGGTTCAGATAATCCTTATGGACAGGGCTTTTATGAGCGTGAGATCCTCTTCAAGTTTCTATACGATATGAAAAAGGATCTGAATGACATGAAGGCATTGATTGCAGAACTTGCCCGTACCAATAATCTGCAAATGCCGGGGGGGATACCTTCCACAGCAGTTACGACAACGCCTAAAGTCCCTTCCAACTATATTCCTGAAGTGTACGAAAAGCCTGTGGTCAATACGCAACAGTCTTTTATTATCAATCAGTCAGTGGATTCAAATGTGAATTCAAACGGAGATTATGGTGATGTGGAAGAAATTGAGGAAAGTCTGTCGATGGATCAGATGGAAAAAGAACTCATTGAACGTGCGCTGAAAAAGCACCGAGGCCGTAGAAAAGAAGCTGCTAAAGAATTGCGAATTTCTGAAAGGACACTGTATAGGAAGATAAAGTTGTATGATATTGAAATGTAGGATGTAGTAGGTATTTATTAAGTTTATATTTGTAGCAAGTAGCAAGTAGTAGGACTTTTTTAACTTACACACTTAGCAGAATAGTGTATTATAATTTAACTAACAACTCATTAAATAATGAACTCATTAAGAATAATATATTTATTTGTATACTTTTTTTGCACAAATTCAACCACTTGGGCACAAAATTTATCTGATTTTACTCATAAACATAAAATACAACAATGCTTAATTGAGTACTTTGAAGCAAAGGATAAATTAGGAATCGTTTTACTTGGCGAAAAGGATAAAAATAATGGTGCTCACATTATCATATTGGAATACAATGAGCTGGATTCATTAAAAAAAATAATCAAAAAAGACACTTCAGGAAATCTATTATCCGAAGAAACAACTCAATTTAATATAAATAAAAAAGATAGTATCAAAGATTATTTGGAACAATGGAATAATAAACAAATAAAAACAAGGAAAATTACAAAATATAGAGAAGATGGACAGGTTTCATCTATAAGTTGTTATGACTTAGAATCTACTGATTTAAAATATAGAATTATCTATTCATATAATCATATTAATAGATTAGAAGCTATTTTAACCTATGATTCAGAGGGTAAATTAACATCAAAAGAAGAAGTTACAACATTTATTACAGGCGAAATTGAATCAGTGAGTAATGGGTCTATACCTGGCATCGAAAGTTGTTGTGGATATGAAATAAAATTTAATACTTCAGGGAAAAAGATAAGTTCTTTCAACCATGGTTATGGTCATGCGGGTTTTGCTGACTATTATTATGATGAAGTCGGATTATTAAGTAAAACATCATCGAGTTCTGATCTAAATAAATATATCGAATATTACAAATACGACATTCACGGAAATATTATAGAAGAAAAACTAACAAGACTTGAATTAAATACAAACATAACAGAGACTGAACGTATAAATACTTTTGAATATGAATA
>CAINVS010000109.1 GCA_903854205.1 uncultured Bacteroidota bacterium
AAAGTTGAGGGGGAGGTTGTTTTTGAAAATTCAAAATACCAAAGCACTATCAATTGTATTTCAATTGATTAGCGTAATTATTTTGTATTTTTTGATTTTACCCGTTTAATAGTGAAAAAATATTTTAAAGCGGAATATTTCCGTGTTTTTTCTTTGGCATCACAGCTACTTTGTTCTCCAGCATTTGGAAAGCACGAATCAGTTTCATGCGGGTAAAGGACGGTTCAATCACCTCATCTATAAAACCTCGGGCAGCTGCCTGATAGGGATTGGCAAATTTTTCGGCATATTCCATTTCCTTTTCTTTCAGTTTTGCTTCCGGATCTGCCGCTTCGGTTATTTCTTTTCGGAAAATGATTTCTGAGGCACCTTTGGCACCCATTACCGCAATTTCTGCACACGGCCATGCAAAGTTCATATCGGCGCCAATATGTTTGGAGTTCATCACGTCATAAGCGCCGCCATAAGCCTTGCGGGTAATGACAGTTACCCGTGGTACAGTTGCTTCGCAGAAAGCATAAAGCAATTTTGCACCATTGGTAATAATGCCGTTCCATTCCTGATCTGTGCCCGGAAGGAAACCCGGAACGTCTTCAACCACAAGCAGCGGAATGTTGAAACTGTCGCAGAAACGCACAAAACGCGCTCCTTTTCTTGAACAGTTTACATCGAGGCAACCGGCCAAAACCATAGGATTGTTAGCCACAATGCCGATACTGCGTCCTGCAATTCTTGCAAAACCTACTACAATATTTTCGGCATAATCTTTATTCACTTCAAAGAAGCTTTCCTCATCAACAATACCGATGATTACTTCTCGTATATCATAAGGTTGATTGGCATTCTCGGGAATGATATTGTTCAACTGTGGGCGCATTTCGTCCCCAAATGTATAGGGAAGGCGTGGAGCTTCTTCTTCGCAATTTTGCGGCACATAAGACAACAGTGTTTTGATCTGGTTCAGACATTCCATACCATTTGGCGCTGTGAAATGTGTGACACCCGATTTAATGGCATGTGTCATGGCACCACCCAATTCTTCAGAACTGACTTCCTCATTGGTCACTGTCTTCACAACATTTGGACCGGTAATAAACATATAGGAATTATTTTCTACCATGAAAATAAAGTCCGTAATAGCCGGAGAATATACTGCACCGCCGGCACATGGGCCCATGATGGCCGAAATTTGCGGCACTACACCCGAAGCCAAGGTATTTCTGTAGAAAATATCGGCATAGCCTGCCAATGACATCACACCTTCCTGAATACGGGCTCCGCCTGAGTCGTTTAGAC
This sequence comes from uncultured Bacteroidota bacterium, assembly GCA_903854205.1. Taxonomy (GTDB): domain Bacteria; phylum Bacteroidota; class Bacteroidia; order Chitinophagales; family Saprospiraceae; genus Saprospira. Next base: position 1,297 of record CAINVS010000109.1, read on the forward strand.
CAATAATAGGCGCACCGTTTTTCATGGCCATATCCATTATTTTACAGATTTTTTCGGCATGCGTTTCCGATAAAGAACCGCCAAAAACAGTAAAATCCTGAGCGAAAACATATACAAGACGGCCATTCACATTGCCGTAGCCGGTTACAACACCATCCCCAAGAATGATTTGATCCTCCATGCCAAATTCGCGACAGCGATGGGTCACAAGCATGCCAATTTCTTCGAAAGTGCCTTCGTCCAAGAAAAAGGTGATACGTTCACGGGCGGTCATTTTGCCCTGTTTATGGTGCTTGTCAATTCGGTCCTGACCACCACCAAGTTTAGCTTCGTTAATTTTATTCTGAAGTTGAATTAGTTTATTATCCATAATATATAATTGAAAAGGAATAATGTTTTAAAAATATTGAAATTATCCAAAATCTAAATCAAAGATAGAATAGAATTGAGAAAAGGAAAAAGTTTTCTAAGCCCTTTAATCTTTTATCTTAAAAAACTATCATCTTATAATTTTCACCTTTTGCAAAAGCTCTTGCTGCCTGATCGGCCCTTCTAAGTGGCTCCGGAATTCTGAAACCGCCTTCTGAAAGATTCATAATCACTTGTTTAGCTGTGTTAAGTGTCACTTTGTGACCCGGACTTACATAAACAGGTTGAACCTCGTCCTGTGTACGAAGGACAATACCAACTGTCTCGCCTTTATCAGTAATGTTTAAGGTACTACCTCTTTTCAGGTCTGCATCTCCGCTGAATTTTAATAATGTTTCTTTTGCCATTCCTATACTTGGAATATCTGTCATGACCCCCAACCAGCTTGCTACCCCCAATCTGCGGGGATGAGCAATGCCATGTCCGTCCACCAAAAGCAGCTTGGCTTTAAGCCCATTGAAATTTTCCAATTTTTTGAGCGCATTCAGCAGGGGAGGACCTTCGCGAAAACTGAAATATTGAGGCACATATTCCATTCCGGCTTTTTCTTTGGTGACAAAGGTCCCCTTGTGTTCACCGGTTGCACACATGACATCTATTGCCACATAGGCATCCTCTCCATTATATTGAATATCCATGGAAAAAATTAAGTCCTCTCCACTTGGTATAAAACCGCCATCTTCAAAAGGAATCAATACTTTCTGAGCCAATGTTTTCTGTTCCTCCTCCAGTAATTCCAAATGTTTCATATCTGCCGGAGCATCTTTGGCAATATGTCTTTCTTCGGCTACAATAAGTCCGTCCTGCATGCGTAGGGTGCGGTCGCTCATAGCGGCCAATTCTACATTATGGGTAACAATTACAAAGGTCTGGTCAAAATCTTTGCGCAATTGAAAAAAGAGCTCATGCAGTTCTTTGGAAGTGCCGCTGTCCAAATTTCCGCTGGGTTCATCAGCCAAAATGACGGAAGGCTGGTTCATCAGTGCTCTGGCTACAGCTACTCGCTGCTGTTCTCCGCCCGATAGTTGAGTGGGTTTATGGTCCATGCGTTCAGTCAGGCCCAGATAGTCCAAAAGCTCTGCAGCACGGCGTTTTGCATCTTTTTCAGCTGTTTTTTTAATAAAAGCAGGAATACAGACATTTTCCAATGCTGTAAATTCCGGCAGCAGGTGGTGAAACTGAAAAACAAAACCGATGTGTTCATTTCTGAAATGGGCCAAGGCATTCGATTTCATGCTGTTCAGTACCTGACCGTTTATACTGATTTCTCCACTGTCCGGACTGTCCAAAGTGCCGATAATATGCAGCAGTGTGCTTTTTCCGGCACCTGATTTACCGACAATGGAAACTACTTCACCTTTGGGTATGTGCAGGTTTACACCTTTGAGTACCTGTAAGTTGCCGTAGGCTTTTTTTATGTTTTTAATGTCTATCATGAATGCAGCTGTCCGAATATTAAAATACCGATGATGATTTTACATTGCGAAGATAGGCTTTTGAAAAATATTTTTGTTGAATTTTATGGATAATATCTATAAGGTATGTTTAACTCAATTCATAGGGCGACTTTAAGTAAACAATATTACAAGCCCTGGATATCTCCTACGGAACTGGATAAGAACAGGCCACTCCTACGGAGCTTTGACCGTTACGGCATTTTATGCCTAAGAACAGTTCGCCCCGATGGGGCTTTAACAATAAGTACTTTTCCCCAAGACCTATAGGTAGCAGGAAATATGGACCTTGCAGAGTTCAATACTTTAGCTTTGGGCCATTAAACCTCAAAAACTTGGCTAAAGGTCTTTTTTGTTTCGGTGTAAAATAATTACTCTGGAATCGATGTTATAAATTTTACAGCCATTCGGGTATTCAGCAGCTACTTTTTTCCAATGTGAATGTCCGCAAAAAACAGAAACAGGCATCGACTTTTCCAAAATTTTTCTTATTTCGGAGTTGCCCCAATGATCATCATGTTCCGGACTTTCATGTAATAAAAGGAGCTCAGGTCTTTTGTTGACTACTTTTTCCAGATTTTGAAGGTATTTCAATTCGGGTACTCTGAAAGGTTTGTTTTTATCACCAATGATACCGCTCACACCGCCAAGAACCAAACCATCAACTTCTATTAGATTTCCATCAAGAAAATGTATATTCTTTTGCTTTTTAAAAGCTTCAAATTCTATTTCAACCTCGTTCATAGCCTTTCCGTCCCGACGGAAAATTCTTATGTAAGAAGTGATGATGTTGCTCATTATTGAAGGTTTTCATATTTTAAAAGTACAAAAAAATATAGCCTAAATACCAAAATAACTTGCAATAGTGGAGACTTTTTTATAGATTTATCTGTTTAAATGATGGAAGTTATAATAATTATTTTAAAATCATAAATATGAATGCTGAAAAAGAGTTAAAAAACGATTTAATCAGTCTCATTACAAAAATGGATGATCTGCAGTTTTTACAACAGCTAAAAAAACTGTTGGTAGGAAAAGCGATAGAAACTGATTACGATTGGGCTGACGAACTAAGTGAAGAACAATTAATCCAAATCAAATTGGGGCATGAGCAAGTAGCTAATGGGCAATTTGTAAGCAGTGAAGAATTACATTTAGGGGTTGCTGAACTTTTAAAGAGAAAAAGAGCAGAAAAGAAATGGAAATAATTTGGACTTTAGAAGCCAAACTTCAGTTCTATAGTGCATTAGACTATCTATATTAGAAATGGGGGGAGGAATCAGTACTAAAACTCGACTATGAAGTTAAAAAAATTGAAACACTTCTAATGAAAGATTTAATAACACATATGATTTCTCGAAAATTGAAACTTCATAAATGTGTAATTTTAAAAAGAAATATTCTGATCTATCAAAAACAGGAAAATTCAATAGAAATTTTAGCCTTTATAAATACCCGTACTGACCATAAATACTAAATTAGTATTTCTTTCTCAACTTCAAAAACTACTTAAACCTGATCGCTTTCACCGGATCAATCTTTGACACAAGCCAGGAAGGAATAATCAGGACAATTATAGTAATAATCAATGTTCCGATATTCAGGGCCAGAATTGAGCCCCATTCCAGTTTAACAGGGGCCACGGAAACATAGTATAAATCTTCCGGAAGGGTAATAAATCCGAAATAATGCTGTAAAAGGCAAAGCCCAATTCCCAAAACATTGCCAAATAAAAGTCCTGCACCGACTATGTAAGCAGAATTATACAAAAATATCTGACGGATACTCCAGTTTTGTGCGCCCAGTGCTTTTAAAATGCCAATCATATTGGTCCGTTCCAAGATGAGAATCATCAGGGAGGTGGTCATATTGATAATAGAAACCAATATCATGAGAATGAGGATGATGCGCTCATTCATATCTGTAAGACTCAACCAATCGAAGATATTGGGTTCCAATTCCTTGATCGTGTTGGAATACTGTTCCTTATTCAATAGCGTATTGGAATTAATATAATTGCCAAATGCATCTAGGTCATCCAAGTTTTCCACAAAAACTTCAAATCCCGAAACCTGTGCAGGCAATGCCTTATTCAGTGCGTGCAGACTTTGCCAGGGTACAAAGGCGGTTTTTTCCCAAGCGGGATCATTTGGTGCCTCGTAAATTGCTGCAACAGTAAATTTAAAGGTGAAGCTGTCTTTTCCAAAATCATTATAAGAAAAGTTTATGCTGTCGCCAACTTTTTTGTTGCGGTCTTTTGCCATCTGACTGGTGATAATAATACCGTTTTCAGAGGGATTGTCAAAAGCAACCGGGATGGTGCCGCCCTGTAAATGAGCATTTACGGCGGCTCTGTTTTCCTTAAAAGTAGTATCGGTAACGCCAAAAAGAATTACTTTTTCTTCCTCCAACCAAAGTTCAGGACCATAGTTTCTATAAGGTCTCCAGTTATTAAGCTCCTGTATTTTATTGAGATTCACAATGGCAAAACGGCGGTCATATTCTTCCAATCCGGTTTTGTAAATCCCTTTAATATTAAATTTTAGCGCCTGAGTACCGCCACCCTGAACAAAATAGATGAGAAAATCGTCGCCAAGTTTTAATTTTAATCTTTTGGCAGTTGTTTCCGAAATTAGGATTTCATCTTTGCCCCCGGTTTTTTTACTGTCCAGGGTATCGCCGGATTTCATATACTGACGAAGAAATTTCCATTCATAATCAGCACCGACACCGCGCAAAATTATCCCTTCAATCTGATCATTTGCTTTTATGATCCCTTCTTTCTGAGCAAAACTCTGAATGTGCCTGATGCCTCCCTTGGTCTTTTTAATTTTTTCTGTGCACTGACCCAACCAATTATTGCCCTCTTCGATAAAACTGATTTGTCCCAAAGTATCTAAAGAAGGATAATAATCCTGTTCAATACTCATCGGAGAAGTTTCAAAAGCATAACTGCTTGGCGCATAACTGCTCGTCAGGTGAATATGTCCCCAAAAACCAAAGATCTTTTCACTGATACTGCTCTTGAATCCCCTTACAGTGGCACTTGCCAAAATCATAACAGTAATGCTAAGTGCAATAGCTGCAATAGCTATGCGCATAATGATATTGGAGAATGATTTTTTGGAAGTTACACCAACTTTTTTTGCTATGTAAAAAGGAAAATTCAAAATTTGGACTTTAAAGAAGCATTATTAAAAAAAACTTAATCGAAAATAATAGTTGAAATTTTGTAATTCAGAAGGGTAAAATTATTGAATTTTGACAAATTGTTGTACTTTTTCGGCATATAGTTTAAATTGTACCCTTTGTCAAATAATTGGGATATTCAATTTTAAAGACCTTTTCCCAAACATTCAAAATTTTATGCGAATTTTAATCCTAATATCAGTTGTAGTATTATCAATGCCGCTTTATCTTCAAAGTACCGGAAAATCTTCAAAATCTGATAGTTCTGTTGTTGAAAAAAATATCAATAATGCAGTTTTATTATCAGCACTAAGGCCGGATGCTGAATTTATTTTTCACGATGATATAAGACCTGCAGCCGATCAGATTTATAAATATTTGCCATTTATCAAAGGAAAAAGAATAGGTTTGGTGGTGAATCAGACCTCTGTAATCGGAAAAACCCATTTGGTGGACAGTTTGATAAAGTTGGGCTGTAATATTCAGAAAATTTTTGCCCCTGAACATGGCTTTCGCGGCACAGCCGACCGCGGTGAACATATTACTGATGGTGTAGATCCAACAACTTCTGTAAAGATTGTCTCTCTTTATGGAAAAAATTTAAAACCGGGACCTGAACTGATGCAGGATTTGGATATGGTCATCTATGATATTCAGGATGTTGGGGTACGTTTCTATA
>CAINVS010000110.1 GCA_903854205.1 uncultured Bacteroidota bacterium
GCCTTCAACAGGTACCATAACTTTGAAAACAGAACCTTTATCAAGCACTGATTCCAATTCGATTTTACCACAAATTTTTGATAAAACTTCTTTTACTATAAAAAGCCCAAGGCCGGAACCTGAAATATCATTGGCGAAGCGATAAAACATTTCGAAAATTTTCTGCTGTTGCTCGGGCGGTATGCCTCTGCCATTGTCTGCTACTTGAAATTCAACTTTATCTTTTTCCTGCCGCATTATAAATTTAACATAAGGCTTTTCTGTTTCTTTTCTGTGATATTTCACAGCATTCGAAGCCAGATTTTTTATGATAGTTTTCAAGCGCTTTTTGTCGCTGAATACCATTTCTTGACCCTCTATTTCAATATAAAAATCAATAGGAATTTTAGATAGGAATTTAAGGTCGTTGAAAATTTCAGTTACCATTTCACGCATATTGAATTGCTCAAATTTGAGCTCAATTTTGGCATTATCGGCAAAATCGAGAATGTCATAAATGGTTTGATCCAATCGTTCAACGCTACCTTCTGCCATTTTCAGATAGTCTTTGCAATCAGGACTTAATTTTTCAAAATCTCTGATGAGCCGCAACAATCCTTTTACCGATAAAATTGGGCTGCGAAGGTCGTGAGAAATGCTGTATATTAAAAAATCCAGTTCAGTCTCTACCTTGTTTTTCTGAATAAGCAGGTCATTTTGTACCAATTCCAGCATTTTCTCCATTTTCAGCTCTCGAAACAAGCTGTTCAAGCGCATTTTCAGAATTACTATTCCAATTAAACCAGAGACAGCAATAGGAAAAATACAATTCATCAGATAATTCGGTAAGGACAATGTACCTATTAAAAGGTAAACTACAAAATTTGCGCAAAGCGATCCCAAAACAAAAATTACCGAATGACTCAATTTCCAAAGCCCTACTGCTCCAATACCAAAGAATAAAATAACAGGCCCGGCAACAAATATTTCGAGCATATTTTTTGGACAAACATGCATTACAAACATACAAATAGATGACATAAGTAACATAGCTATGAAATTACAATTACTTGCATTCAAATTCAATTGTTTGCGAAAGATCACAATACCAATTGTAGCTATCATTACAATCAAATGCCAAAAGAAAAATAGCAATCTATATTCTTCGAGAAAAATATAATCGCAGGCATACCAAATAAACTGAAAAATAGAAGTTGAAACCGCAACTTGAATTTGGCTTTTTTCTCCGTTCCGAAGAATTTCTCCAAATAAAGACTTATAATCGTGAGCGGCAGAAATACTGTTTGGCATTGCAGTTTTGTAGTAAACATAGGTCAGCTCATTTCAATGGGAGCATACTATACATAATTTTTAAAATAATCTGCAATTTACTATTTTAGATTAACATATATTAGTTTTTAAAAAATATTTGCAAGTCTATTAGATTATAAATACTTAGGTTATTTTTAAATTACTTTCAATTGCTAAGCTACAATAAGATTCACTTTGGGATGCTAATTTTAAAAACTGAGCCCTTTCCTTCGATAGAATCGAGCTTAACTGTCCCGCCTAATTTAGATAAAACTTCTTTTACGATAAAAAGCCCAAGTCCGGAACCGTTGTTATCGTTGGCATAACGATAAAACATATCAAAAATCTTTTGGTGTTGTTCGGTAGGAATGCCTAAGCCATTATCTTCTACCTGAAATTCGATTTGATCATTATCCTGACACATTTTGAATTTCACAAATGCATCAGCCGCATCTATCCTGCTATACTTTACTGCATTCGACGCCAGGTTTTTTATGATGGTTTTTAGCCGCTTTTTATCACCATAAATCATTTCGGAACCCTCTATTTCGATTTGGAAATTTATTGTTTGCTTAGTTAGGAATTTTAGGTCATTAAATATTTCCTCCACCATTTCGCGCATATCGAAATTCTCACACTTGAGCTCAATTTTGGCATTATTAGCAAAATCGAGAATATCATAAATATTCTGGTCCAATCGGTCAACACTACCTTCTGCCATTTGAAGGTAATTACTACTTTCTGGATTTAATTTTTCGAAATCTCTAATGAGCATAAGCAGACCTTTAACAGATAGTATCGGACTACGTAAGTCGTGTGAAATGCTATAAATTAAAAATTCAAGTTCGGCCCTTGTTTTCTCATTCATCAACCTTAGTTCCTTTTCTGTTTGCACCATTGACCATTTTATGCGTTCTTTTTTCAGTGAGTTAACCACCCTACTATTCAAAAGAAAAGCACCCACAAAAATTGTTATTGCCGATGGAAAAACATTGTGAAATATAAAATCGGAAAAAGAAAGATAACCTAATGTAAAATAATAAGTTATATCCAATATTACAGAAAAAATTACCACAGCCAGGTAATATCGAAATGGCCAGAACGCCAAAAATGCCGGGCCCAAAAATAACATACTGATTCCCAAAAACACTACTAGCCTAATTTCTCCGGGACAAATGTTCATTAGGCACCATCCAAGAGTTGCAATGAAAAAAATGGCAATAAGTTGGCATTGAGCGCCATTTAGTCCTAATTTTTTTCTGTATTTACATATCAGAATAGGCAATAGCATGACCAAAAATTGCCAAACAAAGAGTAAGAGTCTATGTTCCGGCAAATAAACAAAGTATATTGCATACCAGGCAAACTGAGCCCAAGCAGATGCTATTGCACTTGTTATGTGCGTCTGATCATTACTCTCAGTAATTGCCCTAAAGGCTACTTTTCTATCAAAAATATCCGTTTGCATTTGGCTTATTTACGCTTCCTAAAGATTCAAAACTTGAGCATTATATTTACCTTATGAAATTATGATAGCTTTGTATCTAAATTTGAGTAAGGTTCTTGGTTTTTGCAAAGTTAGACATTATTTAGTCTAATTGATTAGAATGTTCTGTTGATTTTACTGTTAAAATTTTGTCGGAAATAACCCCGGAAAAATCTTTGGGATTTCAAACTTTCAACTTCGCCTATTTAGAGGGCATTATAATTTAAAAGCAGAGCCAATAACCAATTCGGATTCCTTAAAAAACTTAAATCGCATTAAAACTAAGGAGATATCGAAAATTAAATTTAACTCATTACAGAGGACTTCGGTCCTCTTTTTTTGTTTTTGGGGCTGAAGGAGTCATATTATGCCTATATTTTTGCAAATAGGCATAACTCCCCCACCCTCAAATTGTTATTTTCAGGCAATTAGATTAGGCGCAAATTCACTCTAAAAGAGGTGGACCTCTATCATGGAAGACCGCTACAATGTTCGTTATGCCTTGTCCGCAGCACAGGCATCAACATCGGATCCACAAACTATTTTATTGCTAAGTTTTTGACGATTGATAGAATTGTTCTAAAAAATAGCCTACTTTTTATCCATTACTCCAAAAAAAATCATGTTTTTTAACATTAGTAAATACAGATTTGGTTATCTCGTGATTTTTTTTGAAATTTGTTTCCAGTTTTTGAGTGATTAGAGCAGTTAGCGACATTATAAATTAATGTTTATCAGTGAATTGAACAACAATTTTTATTTTTTTATTTTTAGTTTTTTTAAGTGCTATTCAATCGCAAAACGGATATAAATATACATAAATATGAAAAAAATAGTACTTATAATGTGCATTATAATCTTTACCGAAAAATTAACCGCACAAACGCCAAGTCTTACTTGGGCAAAATCTATGGGTAGTGTATCATCAGATATTAGCAAAGCTATTGTAACGGATGCCTCAGGTAATATTTACACAACGGGATTTTTTAACGGAACAGCAGATTTTGATCCGGGTGTTGGCACGTTTACCTTAACTTCTGCAGGAAATAGCGATATATTTGTAAGTAAAATAAATTCGTTGGGAAATTTTGTTTGGGCGGTTCAAATTGGCGGCACCGGAGCTGATGAAGGTTACGGTATTTCGAAAGATGCTGACGGAAATATATACGCAACTGGAAGTTTCAGTGGTACAGTAGATTTTGATCCAGGAGCAGGAACAAACAACTTAACAGCTAGTGGCAGCTTAGATGTTTTTGTGCTTAAATTAAATATTTCTGGTGCTTTTGTTTGGGCAAAACAAATTGGTGGTGCAGGAGGAGATGAAGGTAAATCCATAATTGTTGATTCGATTGGCAATGTTCACACTACGGGTTATTTTAGCGGCACTGCAGACTTTGATCCGAGCGCAAGTATTTCTAATTTAATTTCAAATGGTTCTTTTGATGTTTTTGTAAGTAAACTCAATTCTTCTGGAAATTTCATATGGGCTAAAAATATGGGTGGGGCAAATAATGAAATTGGAAACGCTATTTCTTTAGATGCTTCAAACAATGTATTTACAACCGGCTTTTTTGGAGGGACAGGTGATTTTAATCCTGGAGCATCATCATTTAACTTAACTTCAGCTGGTGCTGGGGATGCTTTTATTAGTAAACTGGATTCATTTGGTAATTTTGTTTGGGCCAAACAAGTAGGTGGCACTGCCAATGATGTTGGTAACGCCATTGCGATAGACGCTGCAGGAAATGTATATACCGCAGGTTATTTTTTTATTGGCGGGGATTTTGACCCTGGGGTATCAACCTTTAGTTTAACATCAAATGGTGTTGGCGATATTTATGTCAGTAAATTAGATCCGTCGGGGAATTTTTTATGGGCAAAAAGCATGGGTGGACCAAAAGATGATTTTGCACATGCAATTGCTGTAGATTTATCAGGAAATGTTTACACTACCGGTTTCTTTGCCGATACTTCAGATTTTGATCCGGGGGTAGGTACCTTTAATTTAGTTTCGGTTTTCCCAACTAATCCAAGTCTGATAAGAGATCAAGCTTTTGTAAGTAAACTCGACGCTTCAGGGAATTTTCTCTGGGCAGGAGCTTTAGGTGCAATTAAAGGCTATGGAATCTCCGCTACAACAACAGATATTTATACTACCGGTTACTATACCAGCACCACTGATTTTGATCCTTCTACTAATATATTAAATTTAACTACTGCCGGTTCGGATGATATCTATGTTCATAAAATGAATCAGAGCATTAATGTTAGTGTAAATGAAAACAATATTCAATCTACAATAACTGTATTTCCAAATCCATCAACAGGAAAATTCTGTATCAGTAATACGGAAATATCAGATCTAATGATAATTACAAATTTATTGGGGAATGAGCTAATGAGATTTATACCTGCAAATGATAAA
>CAINVS010000111.1 GCA_903854205.1 uncultured Bacteroidota bacterium
ATTTTTAATTTATTTTATTTAGGTTGCATTTTAAAAAATTTTAAGAACTGAATCTTTAAATTTAAAATAACACTTCAAAAAATTATAACTTGCAATAGCAACTAAATTATAAAATAAAGCTGTAACCACAAATATTTAAGGCCTAATTTGTCAAAATTTAATTATTTTTGCGGAGCAAATTTAGTGCATTCTACTTTTAAAGATTAAACAACTGGCAAATATAATCAAAGTTAGCTTAACTTATTTCAAAAATGATTTATTTTGCTAACACTATTATTATGAAATATTCACTATCTATAATTTTAGTATTGTTTTTGTGCTGCTGCAACAACCCTTCAGTAAAAGAAAAGAAACAAACTTTAAAACCAGGCGGTTGGCTTCCAGAAACAGAATATAGCCCAACAAATGCTAAAGCATCAATTTTGAATGACTCTGCTGCTACGCTGCAAATAAGGTCTATGCAAGATCCCACATTAGACCCTGTTGAGCGATTGAAACTGATAGAAATTGCATTCAAACTGCTTAATGAAGCCCTGAAGCTCGATCCGAAATACGGTTTGGCAATGACCAATCTTGCTGCAATTTATCTTGAAAAAAGAGACACAAACAAAGCTTTGGAACTTATGCACAGAAGATTGGCCCTAGAGCCTGATATTGCTGAGGGGTGGCAGGCAATAGGAGTATTCACAGATTTACAGGGTGACTCGGTCAAAGCTAAGAGCTATTATCAGAAAAGCATCGACATTTATAATGATCGACTGAAAATGGGTAAACATTATACTATTCGCGAAGATCTGCTGTATTATTATGACAATTGGTCCGGGAAAGCTTTTTCCCTGCTGCTCTCGGGCAAAACGGAGGAGGCTCATAACAGTATAAGGGCACTTTTGGAGGAGGCAGGTGTAGCTCTGGGACAGGATTCAGAAACCTATGCTGCGATGCTCAACAAAGACAGATGGACCCTCTTGCGGGAAATGAGCGGAAAGTAATTCCTAATTAATAACCTTCAAAAGCTAATAATTTTTATCGTTTAATTGATATTTACCTTCAATATTAAAAGATTTTGAAAATAAAAATGGCATAGAAAACTTATATGTCTGACAGTTCTAATTTATTTAATGCTGTATTTGATAAAATTTCAGTTATAATTACCTGTTTTTTAAAACTTTAGGGAGGCTATTTCTGCACTATTCTAGCTGCTCTTTCAATTTCCCTTCAACATGCATTTTTAGAATTTTCCTATTGTATTTCTGTGCTGACTTACTTTCTTTTACGCCCCAAAGAATATCCCGGGCATCAGTATGAGTTTTTTTGTAATCGATAACAGGCAGAGGATAATGTAAACCCAACTGCATATCATAAAAAAGTTGTTCTAAAGGCCGTAAAGTCCAGGGTTCATGAACAAGATTTATTGGCAGGTTTTTGAGTTCTTGCACCCATTCCAATATAAATTTTGCATCAGGGTCTATTTCTTTTGACTGTTTCACAGGATTGTAAATTCTGATAATGTTTATTCCCGTTACACCTGCCTGCATCTGAACCTGTGCATAATGTATTCCGGGTTCAAAATCTAAAAACATTGATGCCAGATATTCGGCTGCCGGTTTCCAGGGTTGCCATAGCAGATGCGACCAAAAAGAAAGCACTATAGCTCTTAGTCTAAAATTCAAAAAACCCGTTTCGTTCAGACAGCGCATTGCAGCGTCAATGAGCGGATAACCGGTCTGTCCGTTTTTCCATCTTTCGAAATATTCATCGTTATAAGGCTGTTCCAATACATCGAAGGCAGGATTCAAATTTTCAAACTCAATGCGATCTTCCGATTCAAATTTTTGAATAAAATGACAGTGCCAACGCAGTCTTGAAGCAAAAGCATTCAAATCGCGCTGTACAGAAGATTCTTTTTCTTTTACATGCCGGCTATAATATTGAAATACCTGTCGCATACTCAAATTCCCCCAAGCCAGGTGTGCCGAAATTCGTCCGCCGAAATGCCTTGATCCGATAGGTGAAGAAATGTTTTTAGTATAACCCAAAGCACGGTGATTTACAAAACTTTCCAACCTTTCCCAACCCAAAAGCTCTCCCCCACTTTGCATTCCTTCGGGCATGGGTTCCATTACTTCTCGGGGAAGCGGCTTTCCTTTGATGGCCTGGTGCGCGGCCGAATTATCCAGTGCCAATCGGATGGCTAATTCGCGCAAATTGCCTAAATGTACCTTTTCCTCCATGGCATACATTTGTTCATGCCAATACTTAGCCCAGCCAATCCTATCTCTCAGTCCTCTTCTCACACCGGCATAAGACGATTCATCCCATACAATATTTTTTGACCTGAATAATTTTTTCATGGTCAAGTCCCGATCATAAGTAATTTTTATACCAATTTCCTGGTGAGAAAAAACTGTATGAATATCAAAAAAACGCAGAATATGTCTAAAAGTATCGGATGCATTCTGATGAGCCACCGAGAGTGAAAAATTGAGCTTATTGGCCTGCTGCATGTCTTTTAAAGACTGCCATACAAAGCACCAGTGACGTATATCATAATGCTTATCGGACATAAGTTCAGGCTCAAAAATATAGATTAGCAAAATGGGTTTACCGTCTTCGATAGCTTTTCGAAGCGGAGCATGATCACTTAGTCGAAGATCACGTTTAAACCATACTACATTAATGAGTGGTTTCGCCACAGATTTTGAATATTTGAGAGGTTAAGATATGTATATAATACGTTGCAAAAAGTTTAGTTTTGTAATATAAATTCAAAGTTAAAACAATTTAGTTTTATTTGAAATATTTTGTTTTAATTTTGTCAATTTAATACTCAAAAAATAATTATAGGAGTATAGTTTTTACTTCTTCAGTTTTAGGTTTTTCAATGCTATGAAGTTTTGTCTGTTATTTTAAGCTTAACTATTTGTATGAATTTTCTCGACATGGCTTAAATAATTGACAATTAAATATTTTTATAAAATATTTTAACCCTTTAATAGCACTAATTAATCTATTAATATACCTTATTGTCGCAGAAATA
>CAINVS010000112.1 GCA_903854205.1 uncultured Bacteroidota bacterium
CCAATTGTCCGGTTTTCTATTTTCAATAGCTTTTCATCAAATAAAAGATCTGAACAAATAGCTTAAAAAAACACTAAAAATTACAAGCCGCAGGCACCGTTTCAGAATGGCGGAGGTACCAGCATATAGAAGCGGCCCTTCCCGGAACAGCAGCAAGCCAGAAAATTCAATAAAAAAGCAAACAATATCAGGCTGAAGGACAGACTGGCCGATTCTGGTTTTGGATTGTTGGGTCGTTCCAACGACCCAACAATCCAAAAATGCATTGGCTCCGACTTGATTTTTTGTTACTTTTGTCTCGTCAGTAGCTGACGAGACAAAAGTAAAATAAGCCCGCGGCAGCGTTACACGAATTGTTGTTGAGCCCTGCCCAATTTACTCTGACCTGCGACGCTTCAAAAGCGGTCTCCTGCGGAGTAGTTTATTTTGCCAATTGTCCGGTTTTGAATTTTCAGTGGTTTTGCAGCTCCTTCGGAGTTTTCGGCTTTGCCGAACTGAAAGTCCCCCTCTTTATAGGTCGAAGACCAAGATAAAGAGGGGGATTTAGGGGCTGAGTCAAAAAAACGCATTTGGCTCAATAGCGCTAATTTCTTTGACTGGAAAACGCAAAAAGGGCTTTGCCTGTTCTTAGGCATGAAATGCCGTAGCAATTCAATATTCCAATAGTTTAACCATTTAAAAATAAGCGGTCAGATTAAAAGGCACAATTGTTGTTATTAGCTGAACAAAATATATATTTAAATAGCTGTTCAATTTACTATGAGATCAGAATTAGTTAGAAGCGTAAAAGCATTTAGCTTTATTATTATTTTGTCCGCAATCTATAATGAAGTTGTGGCGCAAAAAGCGCTTTTCTTTTTCGAAACGCCAAAAGAAGAAATCAATTCATTCCGTCATTTCGACCCCAATGCAGAGGGAATCAACCCTGTAAACAGTTTTCTGCTCGTCAAAATGTCGCAGATGATGTATCTGGAACAGCTCGATTATCAGCTGCGTTTTCTTCAAAATGACAGAAAACCGGTCAGCGACATTCCAAGTACAGTTTGGCTCAGAAAAAATCTGAAAGTAACAGATCTCAATTTTGCCGAGGCCTACAAAAGGCGTTTTCAGCATTATTTTTACGATCCTTCCAAGATGCCGGCTCCGGAACGGAGTGAAGATGTAGGTTTAGTATGTAACTCAACAGCTGTATTTGACCACTGTTACTGGCAGGACTCTATACAATGGGCTCATGAAAATATGCCCGAATTCCACTTTATTCACAAGACGGAATATTGGGACAATAAAAAGAAACATGGTATAGATCCCGAATTGATCGTTATTTCCACCAAAACATATATTCTGATCGTTTTCAGGGGAACCGACAAAGTAGAAGGAAATGAATGGAGCGAATGGACTGGTACCGATTTCAAGATCGGACAGGTGCGAGCCGGCGGGAGCCTTATGAAAGCACGTATACATAAAGGTTTTTGGCAAAGTTTTGACCTCATCCGCGATGAGCTGATCAGAACCCTTGACCGTTGCGGTGCTCATAATAAAAAAATCTGGCTGACCGGACACAGTCTCGGTGGCGCCATGTCAATGCTCACGGGCGTTTACCTCAAGTCATTAAACTATCCGGTGCAGAACGTTTATGCCTTTGCCGCACCCAAAGTGGTGGGCGATAAAAAATTTGTAAAAATAGCAGATCAGCTGCTGCCCGGTAAAATTCACCGTTTTGAATATTATCTGGATCCGATTGCCCTGCTTTGGGCACCGAGATATAAACATATCGGACAGCGCAATTGGTTCGATTCAAAATCATTGGACAATTACAAGCTGCATACGAATGTAAAAGAACGCTACATCAGTCTGCTGCCCTACCAATTCCGCAGACATCCTTTTGGCGACAAACGCAGCAAAACGGAGATGCGCCAAAAACGAGAAATGAAAAACGGACTCATGACTGCTGTTCCTTTCCGCTTTTATTACCACAATCCGCAATGGTACGTGGAAGCCGCTTATAACCTGCTGACTGAGGAACAAAAAGCGGTGCTTCCCGGTTTGGACGATACTTTTCCCTATCTGTATGAAAGTGCGAAGGGGCCGATGGTAGGGACGAAGTGATGTAACGCACAATTGCTTTTTTCTCTATTGTGAAAAAGGAAAAAATTAAAAATTGCACCTGAGATAAAGATAGAAAGTTGTCAACAAATGAGATATAAAACATCTTCCCTACATCATTTTCCAATCGTTTTCGCCAAATTATTTACATAATCTAAGGATACATTGGCAACTTCTGCAATTTCTATACGACTGAGTTTTCCTTTTTTCAAAAGAGCAAAAATTATCTCATTTTTTCCTTCAAGTTTACCTTCAAGTTTACCTTCAAGTTTACCTTCAAGTTTTCCTTCAAGTTTTCCCTCCAGTTTACCATCCTGCTTTCCTTCCAGATAACGCAGATCCTTTCTTATATCATAATCCAATGCCATAATTTTAGGTATTAATTCAACTATTAATGTTTGCAAGTTACGCAATCCTGATAAAACTTCCAATTGTTTAACAGCCTTTAGCTTAATTTCGTTCCTTATTTCCAGCCTGTTAATACTTTGTAAAATCAATTTGGCAATTTCTTCGGCA
>CAINVS010000113.1 GCA_903854205.1 uncultured Bacteroidota bacterium
ATATGGTATATCCAAAAGAAGTCGATAAAGTTTATCTTGTTCTATTAACCAAATTTTTCCATCATCAATCACGTAATCAATATATTGCTGCCATGAATCTCCACTACCGACATGCACAGGAGTCAATATTTCAAACTCACAAGTAAGTTTCTCCCCAAGCTTTTTAGCTGTATTTTTTATATCTTGACCTTCCATAGTTTATTTACATACAATGGGTAAAGCAATCGTTTGTCCATAGCGAACAATATCATAATTTGTCGAAGCTGTTGTTCTGTCCAAAACTTTAGGAATAGCACCTTTAACAGAAATATTCAACAAAGAACCGGGTATAAGCATCCTTGTAGATAAGCGACGTAGATCCATTGTTCCTGCAGTTGACCAACCATTACGTGTCAAAAAATCGTAATAAGATTTTTTCCCATCCAATCGACTTATTTCATCATCCGATGGATAATACAAAGAAGTCAACAAATAATGGGTAGGATTTTCAGGTGTTTTAATCTCTAATGTTGCGGGTGAAGACAATTCGAAAAGACCTTTGCCTACAGTATTATCGGCACCTATTCCTTCATCACCAAGCAATCTTAGGGCGGCTTCAAATTCTTTTTTATAAGTTCCCGTTTCGTCAAACTGAGCCATGAAATACAACCCTGCTCCTTCCACAAATTTTACCTGAGCAAAATTGAATATAGAAGCTGCATTTGAAACTCTATCAATCGTTACACGAGGAATTTCTTCTTTTTCTAAAAAGTTGTATTTGCCTTTACTTTTCAAATCTTCGGAATATTTTTTCAGGTCAAAACTTCCATTCAGTGCAGCCTCAAAATATTCTTTGGATAAGAATTTAGCTTTTTTCTGTTGCTTAAATTCTGCATAATTAATATCCTCTATTTCTTGTTTTGAACTGAATAATGGTCTTGGAAAAAAAAGCTCTTCTCCTTTGAATGGAAAACAAGAACTAATTTGCACAGATTCTCTCTTTATAAAACCTGATACAAAGTCTTCTCCATACAAAAGTTGCATGGCACAACATATTGCGCTATATAAAGTATCTGAATGAATTGTTACATCTGCGCTTTCGTCAGCAAAACCACCGCTTGATATGTGAAAAGCTGAAGTAAAATGCAGTTTATAATATTGTATTTTCATTGCATCATTTTTGTAATTGTGGTGGAATTGCTATTCCTGTGTAGTTCTGCCAATCATTATTTTCTTCGTAATCTTTAAAGGCTTTTTGTTGAAGCTTTTCAATAACAATGTTTACTTCTCCACTACCCCTTGTACCTTTACCGCCTATATAGTCGTCTTGAACTAGAGCTAATGCCATAAATATTTTATTCAAATAATCTTCCTCATTATCACCATCATAAATATTTAAAATCAAAGACATTTCAAATTCTGCTCCGGCAGGTACACGCTCTAGTTGCCTTGGAGTAGCTGCTGAAGTGATACGGTCTATTACAACCTCTGTTTTGATTTCAGTAAAGGGCATGTCAGTATTTTTGGAGTTTTCCAGTTTTTTTACAGTCGATTCTGTAAAGTTAGAATCCCTTACAATCAACCGAGATGTAGGTTTTGCATGTATTTCTTCTTTATAACTTCCTTTGCCGTTTTTTCTCTCAATAGCTTTTTTTGCATCATCAGGAGTTATCCCATATATTTGACAGATTAAACTTTCTGGATCATCGATATAAGGTCCATAAGGAGTGATTCCTCCTGAAAATTTGCCCATAATTCTTTCTGTAAGGGTTCTCATTTTGCCTTTTAAAGTACTCCCAGGTATGTATGGTTGGTTATTAAATGGATTTCTAATAACTACTGCATCTGCACCACCAATTGAAACACCTAAATTTGAGCCTCCAATATGTAGGCCTGTTAAAGACTTAATTATTCCACTTATCTGGATTTTTTTAATAAGTTTTCCTTTTTCCATGATATGTTATTTTTAAGGTTTATTTACCGCCATTTGCACGATGATAGGCAATGATTGCTTCGAATAAATTACAAAAATTTTCAAATCTTGTCTGCTTTTGCTGAATATTTCCTTCTAAAACTGCATCAATTCCCTCATCTAAAATTGTTTTTAAATCATTAAGCCCTTGCTTATTAGCTCTTTTGGTAGCATATGCTAATTTTGGTTTTAACAAAATGAATGATTGTTCGATTTTAACAGACCACTCATACGCTCTCATTTTAATTACTTCGCCATAAAAATTTCTAATTTGTGATGTGCTTAAGCCTCCTTTATTTATTTCTTCACCAAACATTGGTGCATATTCAATAAAGTCTTTATCTAAGCCATCAATAATCCAATATTTGGTTTTTGATTTTCCATCTATTTTATTTAACGTTGTAGCCATATCTATTTATTTTTCACGAGTTAATAAATCAGTCCATTGTGTAATAAGTGAAGAAAGAATAATAAAATCTTGCTCTGTTCCTTCCGATGTAAAAAGCTGTGCAGATAAGTCTTGTAGATCTACCTTAAATCCTTCATATTGCTTTGAATAACGGCTTAATGTATATGCTGCCTGCCAACGCCATTTGCCCCATAATATAGGACTGTATTCTCCTTTGTTATTGGGAATGCCTTTATATTCC
>CAINVS010000114.1 GCA_903854205.1 uncultured Bacteroidota bacterium
CCCTGTAAAAGTTCCGCAATGTTTTTTGGAGCATCCTTTTCGGTAGCATTTTCCTTATTTTCAGTTTTGGAGGTCTCTGTTTGCGCTGAGGCTGGTTTCATTTTTTCCGGGCTTTCGCAGGCTGTCATAAATAACAGGGCAAAAGCAAAAAGGAATAGATTTTTCATATTTGTATTTGAAATTTTAAAATTGTGTTAAACGTTTTTTTTTAAAGCTTTTAGGAATAAATAATACGCGGCATTACATAATATCCTATTGCAGTAATTAACAAAAAAAGAAGTGTAAGGATAAAACTCATATATTGGAAATTTGAAATTGATAAAACAAGGATAATAAAAAATCGAGCCAATTCTTAATATTCTGCGGCCGAGACCTTATAAAAAACCATGCAGTGACGTATTGAATAACTTTTTGTTCCTTCAGTGGAGAACTCTTTAATAACGTCTCTACTGCATCTCCAAAAAGCTCAACAGACTCTCAATTCCTTCATAAACCTTTGACAATTCATCATCTGTGATACAGTATGGCGGCAGGATATAAATGGTATTGCCCAAAGGACGCAACAGCAGTTTCTTTTCCAGAAAGAATCGCCAGATCATATCGCGCAGGCCATTAAAATAGGAACTTTCCGAACCTGTTTCCAGTTCAAAAGCAATGATTACTCCGGTCTGCCGCAGATTTTTCACCAGATGGTGACCATGCAGTCGGGCCGAAAATTCCTTATGGGCTTTCTCAATACGACGGATATTGGCCCAGGTTTCGGGTTTTTCCATCAGATCCATACTTGCAAGTGCAACTGAGCAGGCAAGCGGATTGCCGGTGCAGCTGTGTCCGTGAAACAGCGTTTTCAATTTATCGTCAGACCAAAAGGCATCGAAAATAGCTGCTGTGCAGGTTGTAGCGCCAAAAGCCATAGTGCCTCCCGTCAATCCTTTGGAAAGGCAGAAAATATCGGGTTTATATGTCAGATAGTCAGAGGCCCACATCTGTCCGGTACGGCCAAATCCGGTCATCACTTCATCTGCGATAATCATTACTTCATTCTGTACGCAGATTTCCAACATACGGTCCAAAGCTTCAGGTTCATACATGCGCATGCCGCCTGCTCCCTGCACCAAAGGTTCAAAGATAAAACCAGCAAACTGACCCGGATTTTCTGCCATCATTTTTTGCATTTGAGCCAAGGCCAGATTTTCCTTTCCGGGAACCGGCGCTTCCACAAAAAGCACTTCAAACAAAAATGCTTCAAAAGGTGCAGAGAAGGCAGACCTCGCTCCTACCGACATAGCGCCGAAGGTATCGCCATGGTAAGCCCCTTCCAGTGCTATCATTTTGGTTTTGGGCTGGCCAATATTGAACCAGTATTGAAAACACATTTTCAGACCGACTTCCACTGCAGTAGAGCCGTTATCAGAATAAAAAACACGGGCCTGATTTGGCGGCAACTTTGACAATAGCCGCTCGGCCAGTTCCACTGCCGGACGATGTGTAAAGTCGGCAAAGATAACATGTTCCAATACCTCGGCCTGTTTTCGCAGCGCAGCAGATATATGCGGGTGCGCATGTCCGTGCAGATTCATCCACCAGGAAGCAATCGCATCTATATAGGTATTGCCCATTTCATCGTATAACTTTGCCCCCTCGCCGCTCACAATCGCAATGGCAGGTGCAGCAGTCTTCATTTGTGTAAAAGGGTGCCAGATTACTTTGGCGTCTCTTTCCGATAAGTTTCCGGTCATATTTTTTATTTTGGTACTTGATACTTGGTACTTGGTACTTGGTAATTTTGTTTATCTTTTATCTTTTATCTTTTATCTTTTATCTGTGACAAGTACAATATTACTAAAAAATCTAACAAAGATCTTATTTTGCTGTTCCATTAGCAAACAGATTTTTAAATTTCAGTTTACAATTTGATAAAATGAGCGGAATAACATCTTTTAAGGGTACGCGCCTGTACATGATATTGGGCGGTTTTTTTGTTGCCAATGCACTCATAGCCGAGTTTATGGGTGTTAAAATATTTTCTCTGGAACAGACTGCCGGCTTTGAATCGGTGAATTGGAATATTCTTGGTGAGGCCCGTTCCCTGCAGCTCACGGCAGGTGTGCTGCTTTGGCCGGTCGTTTTTGTACTGACTGACCTGATCAATGAATATTTTGGTCCAAAAGGTGTCAGATTTTTGTCAAATGGCACTATAATGCTCATTATTTATTCCTTTCTGATGATTTTTGCTGCTATCGGACTCAGTCCGGCTGAGTGGTGGGTTGGGTCTCAGGCAAAAAATGGCGTTCCGGATATGCAGCTTGCCTATCGGGCCATTTTCGGTCAGGGGCTTTGGATTATAGTTGGATCCATTATCGCTTTTTTTGTCGGTCAAATTTTGGATGTTTATGTTTTCAGAGCAATCAAACGTGCTACTGGGGAAAAATATCTCTGGATAAGGGCGACAGGGTCAACGCTGGTTTCACAGCTGATCGACAGTTTTGTGGTGCTCTATATTGCATTTGGAATTGGTGCAGATTGGAGTGCCAATCAGATCATTTCCATCGGAATTGTAAATTATATCTATAAATTTTCGGTAGCCATTTTACTGACACCTGTTTTATATTGGGTCCATCTGCTGATTGACGCTTATCTGGGCGAGGAAACCGCAAAGCAATTGAAGGAAGAGGCCATGAAATGATAAAAGGCTGCCCGAAAGGACAGCCCTGATTATCTTTATTTATTTTTCCGGTGCGAGTATTTTCAGCCTCCATCCATCAAGCCAAATTTTATTGTAAACCGATCGGTAATCGCAATAACGGTAGCCAAATAAATAAGTTTCCTTATCAGTTGTTTTATCAAAGACTGCCGAATAATATGTTTTGTTCTGATACTTAAAAGCATTCAGAGATATCGGGCTGTATCCCTGCTGATACATTTTACTGCCATAGGTTGCGAAATCAGAAAATTCCTTGTCGAAACAGTAGTTCTGTAAATTTCTTTTTTCAAGAATCACCATATAGAGCACCTGTATTCCCTGTTTCAGTACTTTTATTCTGCTTGGGAAAAAACCCTGTAAATGATAGCCCGGCAGGGTTTGAATATTTATTCCGCTGCCTTCCTTTCTTGGCTTGGTAAACAGATCATTAAGTTTGCTTTTGGGCAAGGGACCCAATAAGATCTGTTCTTTAATGCCTTTTTTCCAAAATCCTGAAATTGTACCGTTGGGATATATCAAAATCCTCCAAATACATTCCTGCTTTGCTAAGCTCTATATGTTTTTTGTAAAAATCCTGAGCACTCCAATGATAAACCTGAATTTCATCCTCCGCACCCTTTTTAAAAACGGCAGAATAAAGTGTTTCTGTACCTTTAATTCGGCTTGAAAACTGTTTCAGACGGTAGTTCTGTTTCCAAAGTTCATCATATTTTTTCTTATAATCATCAAATTTCCAATCGTAGATTTGAATTTCGTCTATTCCTGACTGTACAAAAACAGCATTATAACTGTCAATGTTACTGTAATCCATAGTCACGAGGTCATTTGCAAAGTTTTTAACATATTCAAAACTTAGAAAACCATAACCCTTATCACCGTAATCAGTACCCCATGAATTGCGGATAATAAAGAATCCGCCACCGGGATAGCTGCTCAGTTTTTTATAACCTACAATGACCACAGAATGCCCATCTGAAAGGGAGCCTGCATTATTCTTCCCATCACCGAAATCTCGGTCTTTCAACTGATGATCCAACATTGTTACGCCATTGACGGTCTTAAATTTTGCCTGATCCTTTTTGGGCCACCAACCACCAAAAGCTACAGGTAGGCCCAAATCGAGTTTTGCAAGTACCTGCTGAATCTGAGCATCGCCTGCACCGCTACTGTTTGACCAATTTTTGATGAATATTGTCTGAAATCTTGCTGATTTTTTACCCTGATCCAAAAGCTGTTGGGGCAGGGTTGTGATCGCAGCATCTTTATAAGGCATTTTTGATTCTTCCACAATACCGTAAGTCTGAAAACCTTTATCAATCTCAGCAAAAAAACCACCATCACTGTTACCCCCGCTAGCCTGATTGGTAACATAATTGAGGTACTCTTCAGAAAGATTTTTTTCCGATAAACCAATATAGGAGATGTTCATAAACTCAATCAGAAATGTCATGGCAAATACCGAACAGGTACCCCTATTGCCCTGATTCCTAATTTCAAGTCCAAAGGACAGAATCAATGGCCTTAAATCTGCATCGGGTTTTGCGAGCGCTGAAACAGGCAAACCACCAAATTTCATATTATAAGGTGTAACCGGACGGTATTTAATTTGAGAAAATCCGCTATCGATAGTTAATAGGCAGATTAGCAGGCATAAAATGTATCTCATATTTTTTTAAAATTTAGACTCAAATTTAAAGATAAAAAAAAAGAAACAGGAAATACACATGCTAATCCAACTCATCTTTTATAAAGACAATAATCAGTTTACAATAGCTGAAGTCAATTTTTTGATCAAAATCTAAAATCTAAATTCCCTATCTAAATCTCAATTCTATTATTTAACTTTGCAATTATTCATTGATCCTAAAAAACTTTCTGATGAAATATTTAAGTCTGCTGCTCGCCATTTTTATTTGCTCCTGTCAACAAAATACCACTCCCGAAAAAAAGGACCAAAATTCGACTGATACTACAAAACAATCAACCGTAAAAGAAACGCCAAAACCTGTGGATAACTATGTTTTTGAGCTAAAACTCACCAAAGAGGAAAAATCGAAGGATAGCCACCGACATATTGTTATTTATCGACTGGAAGCTGATACTCTTTCCAAAACCATTACACATTACGGCAGACCTCAAAAAATGAAGCTGCCAAATATGAAAGCGGCCCTGGACCAGATTAGAATTCAGCAACTAAAGAGCCTTATCGCTAAAATGGAGTTAAATCAGAACTATGAAAAATCTTATCCTCTGAAATTGGATGGGATCATTTTAAATTATGAGACTGTTTTTAAAACTCCTGAGTTTAAAGTTAGAGCCAATGGCGGTTTGGAATCAGAAAATGATGCCTACACCTTAAAAATGAAGGAATTTGAGGCCATACTTGATTTGCTTCTAAGTGGTAATGCCACATTGTTGGAAATTAAACTGAAATAAACTTTGGGCCGATTAAATCGGCCTTTTTTTAGTAAGTACGCCTTTAAAACTTTGTCAAACAATTAAGGAACATAATATTAAATCAGGACATTCGAAAGATTGCTTCGCATTTGAAATTTTTGCCCGATTCCAAAACGTTATATGTTGCAGCCAATTTACAGGCTGGATTA
>CAINVS010000115.1 GCA_903854205.1 uncultured Bacteroidota bacterium
AATCTACTCACTGTAGTTACCTTTCAATACATGCGACTCCGAAGGAGTCGAAAAACCTTTTTTATAGTTTTTTATAAATATTTGACTCCGAAGGAGTCAGGAATAGTCATGAGTTAATTCACAATTGTTTCTACCCCTTCGGAGTCCTATATTTACAGCTGAAAATTCAGCGATTGGTTTTCGACCCCCAAGGCGGTCGTATGTGTTGAACATTATTAGGTTGAAACCTTGACAAAAATATCGCCCCACTCCAGATGGCTAAAGATCGCTATTTTCTACTTTTTAAACTTTGTTGGCAAAAAACTGTTTTTTGATAACAAGTTTTGAAATAATATTATGTAAAAACTGTATTTTTGCGCGAATGAAAAGGGGCAGTCTTTAAATAATCTTATTGCCAGACTATATACGTAAGGTTAAGCCATTTTTCTTAAATCTTATGCGACGCATAATTACCGCTATTATTACACATTAAACTATAAAACAGGAACCACATGTCAGTCTTCCAACATCCTGACCGTTTTGTCAACAGACATCTTGGCCCAAGTGCAGCTGAACTCAAAGAAATGCTGCAAACAATCGGAGTAGATTCTTTGGATCAGCTCATCGAAGAAACAATTCCTTCACAGATTCGAATGAAAGGCGAGTTGAAACTCCCGGCTTCTCAGTCTGAGTTTGAATATCTGTCAGAGCTCAAGAAAATTGCTTCAAAGAACAGACTGTTCAAAAATTACATTGGGCAGGGCTATTTTGGAACAATAACACCTTCTGTAATTCTTCGCAATGTGTTCCACAATCCGGGTTGGTATACACAGTACACACCTTATCAGGCAGAAATTGCTCAGGGCCGTTTAGAATCTCTGCTCAATTTCCAAACAATGGTCTGTGATTTTACCGGACTTCCTGTTGCCAATGCATCTCTGTTGGATGAAGCTACAGCTGCTGCTGAGGCTATGACAATGTTCTACGGTCTACGCAACAAACGTCCGAAAGACGAGCCTGTTACTCACTTCCTTGTTTCCAAAAATGTCTATTTGCAGACCTTAGACGTGTTGATTACCCGTGCTGAACCGCTGGGTATCAAAGTGATCGTAGCCGATCCTAAAGAAATGATTTTCAATCAGGATGTTTACGGTGTATTGTTGCAGTATCCCGGCGAGGACGGTTCTGTAGAAGATCAGCGGGATATAGTTGCAAGAGCAAAAGCTGCCGGTGTTTATGTAGCAGTTGCTGCTGACATTATGAGCTTGGCCCTCCTTGCACCTCCGGGTGAATGGGGTGCAGATGCTGTGCTTGGAAATACACAACGTTTTGGTGTGCCAATGGGTTATGGCGGACCGCATGCAGCCTTTTTTTCCTGTAAAGAAGAATATGTTCGCCATATTCCTGGCCGACTTATTGGTGTTTCCATCGATACTCACGGTAATCGTGCACTGCGAATGGCATTGCAGACAAGAGAGCAACATATACGTCGGGAAAAAGCAACCTCCAACATATGTACTGCACAGGCACTTTTGTCAAATATGGCAGCCATGTATACTGTCTATCATGGTTCCGAAGGTATCAAAGGCATTGCAACCCGAATTCACCGTCTTGCACAGGTACTCGATGCCGAATTAAAGGCATTGGGTTATACTCAACTCAATAAATCGTTTTTCGATACACTTAAAATTGATTTGGGCAATGAGGAAACACAAGCCAAACTTCGTCATGCTGCCCTTTCTGCAGCAATAAATCTGTATTACCCCTATAAACGTTTTGCCCAGATTGCATTGGATGAAACTACAAATCTGGAGGATATTGCAGTATTGGTTAGTGTCTTTGCAGAACTGAAAGGGTTGGATAAAGTTTCTACAGCTGATTTGGAAACTCGCCACAAAGCAATTTTTAGTGCTGGATTTTCTTTTCCTGCCGAAATGGAAAGGACTTCTGCCTATTTGCAGCACGATGTTTTCAATAAATTTCGTTCAGAGAGCTTAATGATGCGTTATATCAAAAGCCTTGAAAGTAAAGACCTTTCTTTGGTTCATTCCATGATCTCATTGGGTTCATGTACCATGAAATTGAATGCTGCTACAGAATTGATTCCTGTTACCTGGGATGAATTCTCAGCTTTACATCCTTTCGTTCCTACAGATCAGGCTGCGGGTTATCATCAGATCATCTCCGAATTGGAAGGCTATCTCTCTGAAATTACAGGATTTACAGCTTGCTCTTTGCAGTCAAACTCAGGTGCTCAGGGGGAATACAGTGGTCTTTTGACTATACGTGCTTACCATATTGCCAATGGCCAAACCCAACGCGATGTGGCGCTGATACCTTCTTCAGCACATGGCACGAATCCTGCTTCGGCCGTGATGGTGGGTATGCAGGTAGTGGTAGTTGCCTGCGATGAACGTGGCAATATCGATTTTAATGATCTGAAAACCAAAGCTGAACAGTACAAGGACAAACTTGCCTGCCTGATGGTGACTTATCCGTCTACACACGGTGTGTTTGAAACAGCAATCAAAGAAATTTGCCAAACTATACACGATAACGGCGGTTTGGTATATATGGACGGTGCAAATATGAATGCACAGGTCGGTTTAACTTCTCCGGGTTTAATCGGTGCAGATGTTTGTCACCTCAATCTGCACAAAACATTTGCAATTCCTCACGGCGGAGGTGGCCCGGGTGTTGGCCCAATATGTGTTAACGACAAATTGAAACCATTCTTGCCTAAACATGCTATTGTATCAGGTGTTGGTGGAGAAAATGGCATTCATGCTGTATCTGCTGCACCTTGGGGTTCTGCATCTATTCTGCTCATTTCTTACGCATACATCCGTATGTTGGGCGGTATTGGCTGCCGTCAGGCTACTGAATATGCTATTTTGAATGCCAATTATATCAAAGCCCGATTGGAAGGTGCTTACGATGTGCTTTATACAGGCGAAAAAGGCCGTGCAGCGCATGAGCTGATAATCGATCTCCGTGGATTCAAAAAGAATGGTGTTGCCGCTGAAGATGTTGCCAAACGTCTTATGGACTATGGTTTTCACGCACCTACGCTTTCCTTCCCTGTTGCCGGCACAATTATGATTGAACCAACAGAATCTGAAGATAAAGGTGAACTCGACCGTTTCTGCGATGCACTGCTCCAAATCAGAAAGGAAATTGAAGAAGTGGCTAATGGAAATGCTGATGACCACGACAATGTTTTATTGAATGCTCCGCATACATTGGCGCAGATTACTTCCAACGATTGGAATAAATCTTATTCCAGAGAAAAAGCTGCTTTTCCGCTTGAATGGGTCAGAAATAATAAATTCTGGGCAACTGTTGGCCGTGTAGACGGAGCCTTCGGAGATAAAAACCTTGTATGTGTTTGTCCTCCTATGGAGTCTTATATGGCCGAAGAAGTAAAATAATACCATTAAAATCTTTAATATTTATAGAGCAGTCCGGTTTCGGCTGCTCTTTTTTTAATTTGATCATCATAATTTGATGCTTCTCAACTTTGTGTTTACTTAAATAATTTAATCATGAAATCATTGTTTTTAATATTATTCGTTTTAACGATGTTTACTCAGTGCAATACAGCACAGTCAGTAGAAGCAGAGCTGTATTATATTGTGCGTCAACCAAAAGTAAAGGTTGCAAATCCCCCGCTTTTGATTTTACTTCATGGTTTGGGCAGTAATGAAAAAGACCTTTATGGTTTAGCGCCTTTGCTTCCCGACAGTTTTTTAATACTCTCGGTCAGAGCGCCCCGCACAATTTCGGAGGGAAGTTACCGTTGGTACGATTTAAAATTTGTTGATGGCGAACCTGTTGGAAATGTTGAGGAGCAGGAAGAAAGCCGGAAGATGATTGTTCGATTTTTGGAACAACTGAAAAACAAGCACATATTTGACAGAAAAAGGGTATTTCTATGCGGCTTCAGTCAGGGCGCAATAATGTCTTATTCTGTTGCACTTTCCAAACCTGAATTATTGCGGGGAATTATTGCCTTGGGTGGCAGAATGCCCATGCTCTGAAATTAGTATTTCTGCTGATAACAATATTGGTACGCTTTGGCAAAGGTCTCCCGATCGACTCATAGGTTTTACGTCCCATGATGATATGATGACCTGAAGTAATTTTCTTAAAGTATTTCAAATCAGCCGGTAAATACCATGGAATCTGATTGTCACGACCTATTGCCCGATTTTTACTGCAGGCTACAATGCAATATACTTTCATATTTTTAAATTATATTTAGAATGGATAACCTACCGCAAGAAGGAAATTGGTACTTCTCCAGTCAAACTTCCAATAAATAGGGAAACCGGAGACATTTGTATAATGAACAAATCCATTAGCGTCAATTCTTTTAAAACCTGCCGGATTTCTAATAGGTACTGCAAAATCAACACGGAGCACAAAAAAACTCATATCCAAACGAAGACCGGTACCCATGTCAACACCTAATTCATCTAAAAAATTGATATTAAAAACACCCTTTTCAGACAAATTAAAAGGCACTGTTGTATTTTGATTTTCATAGGATTTTGCGAACCATACATTTCCGGCGTCGATAAAAAAGCATGATCCAATCCAGGAATTGAGCATAAATCTATATTCAGCATTCATTTCCAATCTAATATCTCCTAACTGAAACAGCGCTCCGTCCTGAGCACGCATTTTACCAGGACCCAGTTCCCGCATATTCCAACCCCTCATACTGCTTGGCCCTCCCACAAAAAATTGTCGGGAATATGGCACTCTCACCGTACTTCCCACCGGTACAGCTGCACCTGCCATCACACGGGTAGCGAGCAGGTGTTTTTTAGAAATTTTATAGGTGTATCTTATGTCAAAATCGGCCTTTACATATTGGGAATAAGCAGTTTTAAATATTTCAATATCTTTACTGCTGACCAAATCGATTAAAAATGCGGTATTCCCGGTCATTTCAAAGAATGAACGCATCTGAAACTGATGTTTATCAGGCAATTTTGGTTTAAAGAGGTAACTAAAATTGGAGCCCGGCAAAAAATACCTTTCTTTCAAGCTTGCCCAAAGCGCATAATTACTTTGCTTTAACCTGTTCTCAAATTCACTGTCCAATACAGGTTCCAAAGTGAAATTTAATATAAAAGGATTCCAAATAAATGCATGCTTTTTATTTTTCAGGGACCAATCATACCCAAAACTGGCATCGAAAGAGCTGACTCTAAAATCTGTAGATTGTTGTAAATAATGATAGGAAACCGAGGCCGTAGATTTTGGTTTTTCAACACTCAGAGACCAATTCCTAAATCCGATAATCTTAGGAAAGAAAAAACTTAAACTACTGTTTACATCGAGTAAATCAATCCATTGTATAATACCTTTGGTACTGCTTACATTTTCAGGTGTAGGGTCAAAATTTATACCGCCTTCAATGTTAAAAAGAAAAATTTCAGCCCCTTTGAATACATTTCTGTTTTTATAATTTAGATTAAGTGCCCAACCTAAGTTGGCATTTGTTGTATTAAAATCGGTATCTGCTCCAAAAAGTTGTTTTTTTGATTTTTGCATAAAAACATAAGCATCAAGTTCATCTGTATTCCCCGATTTTGACGGGACGTACTCAACTCTAGGAAATCTAAATATCTCCAAATCAGAAATCCTGTTTACTGTTTCTCTACCCGCATCATAATTATAGGTGCTACCCGAACTTATCTGAACAAATTGACTAATAACCTGATCTCTAATAATAAAATTATCTTTTTTCAGTTTTGCCTCTTCTTTGGCCTTTTTTATTGAATCTGTTTCAGCCGATTTTGCAGGCTTACGCAGCATAATATGTACAGGAATGTCATTTTCTTCAATACTTGAAAATTTCTTGTAACTGCTTCTTACAAATCTTCTTTTGTATGGAGTCATTACTATATTGTAATAACTGCTGTCATTGGGATTTTTAACA
>CAINVS010000116.1 GCA_903854205.1 uncultured Bacteroidota bacterium
CTCTTGGAACTTTCGGTATAAATTTCACCATCAGTTACCGCTCGCTGAAGTAAAAGTATAAAAAATTTTAAACAATATTTATTAAAAGTAAGGTATCTAATTTTTACTTATTTTTTTGTCTACTTTTTTGTTGCAATTCCACTTTAGGCTTCGCCGAAGTACAGCCCCTTCTTTTTAAAGAGTCTCGTCATTTGTGACGAGAGGGGATGAGTTGATTGGTTTATAAAATTATACACTAAAATATTAAGTTAGACGGAATTCTTAATTTATGACATAACGCACTTGTTGTGTTATCTGTGAATTAACATACATTTTTTCTATATTTACCATTAACGGCAATACAATGTATTAACGCGCTATATTGCAATTTACATGACACAAGTATTTATGGCAAAGATCACGAAAAGCATTTGGATTCTGTCTTTGATCAGCCTCTTTACAGATGCTGCCAGTGAAATGCTCTACCCCATATTGCCTATTTATCTAAAAACAGTAGGCTTCTCCGTTTTGCTTATTGGTATTCTTGAAGGTATAGCTGAAGCAGTTGCAGGTTTGAGCAAAGGCTATTTCGGAAAATGGTCAGACTTAAGCGGAAAGAGAGTACCATTCGTACAGTTGGGCTATTCCCTTTCGGCAATTGCAAAACCGCTTCAGGGTTTATTTATCTTCCCTTTTTGGATATTTTTTGCCAGAACTGTAGATCGGCTGGGAAAAGGTATCAGAACCGGAGCCCGAGATGCAATTCTTTCTGATGAAGCAACAGCAGAAACCAAAGGCAGAGTTTTCGGATTTCACCGTTCTATGGATACTTTGGGCGCTGTCATCGGACCATCTCTTGCCCTACTCTATCTTTGGTTTTATCCTGAAAATTATCGGGAGTTATTTTTATTGGCCTTTCTGCCGGGTATTGGCGCTGTAATACTTTCTCTCTTTCTGAAAGAAAAAACAAAGATTTCCGTAACAAAAACTCATCTCCCAGGATTGATGGATTTTTTGAAATACTGGAAAGAAAGTCCTGTTGAATACAAAAAATTGCTCTTTGGGCTATTGTTTTTCAGTCTTTTCAACAGCTCTGATGTATTTCTGCTGTTACAGGCCAAAGAATCAGGTTTAAATGATTCAGAAGTAATAGGTATGTATATTTTTTACAACCTGATTTATGCGCTTTTTGCCTATCCGATCGGTATTCTAGCTGATAAATTGGGGCTAAAAAATATCTTTATTTTTGGTCTGCTGCTCTTTTCAATCGTATATTTTGGAATGGCCTTCAGTAGTCATTGGACTGTCAGTGCTATACTATTTTTAATTTACGGAATCTATGCTGCTTCTACAGAGGGCGTTTCCAAGGCATGGATCAGCAATATTGCCGAAAAATCTGACACAGCAACTGCAATAGGCACATATACTGCACTACAGAGTATCGCCGCATTGATTTCCAGCTCAATGGCAGGTCTAATTTGGTATTTTTGGGGTGCAGCATTTACCTTTATAATAACTGCAAGTGCAGCAATAATTTCAGCGTTTTACCTCTTCTTTTCTAGCAATTATATCAAGAAAACTAAGTCTGCGTAAGTTATTATTATGAATAATCATAAAATAATAACCTTTTTTTCGTTTTAACTTGACAATGCAAAAAAAGGGGTATAGATTTAATACTTCTTATAAAACGATTAAAAAACAACCTCAATGATCATCAGATTTGGACTCGAATTGGGAGAACAGGCCTATCCGGCATGGAATGAAAAAATTGATGCCTATGTCGGCGAATCGGGTCTGCTCCATTTATTGGAGGTTCATTTGGGCTTGGGTTATCCTGATAATCTAGACTTTTTGAGAGTAGAACAGTATCGTCAGGTATTGCAATATTATAAAAATAGGCATCCTGATGTTTTTTATGCTGAATCTTTCGAAGCGGATGCTTTAGCTACTGCAGATGCGCTTTTGAGCAGAAGGGATGAACTTTTGTTAGCTGCCTGGGATTTTATACCTGAGGAAAATATGCCGCTTCGTCTCAAAGTTTTAGCAGAGATTGAAACTTTGTTAAGATTGTCCATTCCCTCAGAACTCTCTGCAGGTTTTGCCGATCGTTTTGTATTGGTTTTGAATTATCTGGAAGAAGAAATCAATTTACCGATAAAGGAAATTCAGCTACACGAACCATTAGAACTGCTTCCCCCCTATTTGCAGCGTTTATTTATCTGTTTAGAAAATAGCGGTATAAAGCTCATTGCCAAGAATAATTCTATTAAAGAAACTGACAGCGATCTGTCTAATTTCAAAAATGCTTTACTGAAAAGACCATTTGTAAAAGGCTGTGCAAAGGCAGATGGCTCTCTGATTATCCTTCGCACAGGCAGCGAGTCTTATGCCGCTGCTTATCTTTCCAAATTTTTTAAGCTAAATCCCAATTTTAAACCACTCTGTCTTTTATCAGATAAAAACAGAGCCTTAGATAATGCGATGATTCAGGAAGGTCTGCCCAGTTTTGGTGTCCTCTCTGCATCACTGTCAAGACCTACCCTTCAGATTTTGAAATTGGCACCTGCCTTTCTTTGGAAGCCGGTGAATCCATATAAATTGCTGGAATTCTTATCTCTGCCAAATATTCCGATTCCAAAAGGATTGGCAATAAGGCTTGCCGCTGCCATATCAGAAAAACCGGGTCTATTCAACAGCAGTTGGTATGGGAAGAAGAATGCGTATTTTGAAGATTTTGACACTAAAATTGAAAAGGCAGAAACAAAAAAAGGATTCCTGCAAAAAGAAAAAAAGAAAGCCGAAAAAGAATATTTATTTTGGTTCGAAAGAAAACGCTATGATATCCGTTCCAAAGTCCCTGCACGCGATGTAAAGGAACTTTTTAACCACATAAAACAGTGGGCGCTCGTATCGGTTGATGATTTGAATAAAAAAATTGATCGAATTGAGAAAAACCTTGGCAAATCTACTGAAAATTCAGACAAAAAAATTGAGGACAAAGAATTGCTCATCATGCAACAACAACCGCTGCTGACGCTATATTTACAGTCTGACAGGCTGATTATGCTTCTGGAAACACTGCCTGAAAACGAACAGCAACTCAGTTATCTGCAATTGGAAAGGCTGGTAAAAACTATAAATGAACCGACTCAAATGCCATTTCGCTTTGCCGAGGTAGGTCACCTGCCTTTTGTCTATACTCCTTCAGCTATTAGTGAAACAAGCGAAGATACACTTTGGTGGAATTTTTTGGATAACAATCAGAATCCCGGTTTTGAACGTTGGTATAGTTCGGAGCTTAATTATTTACAGAATAAAAATGCAGGTACAGAATCTCTGATTACCAAAAACAACAGGCAGCTCTGGCAAAGGATGCAGCCTGTTCTCCGTACTCAAAAAAGGCTGATACTCGTTTATCCGGATGCTGTGAATGGTCGTTCTGTAAATCCGCACCCGCTTTGGGGAGACCTGCACGCCACTTTCGGCAGTGATCTGTCTAAAATTCAGGTACATTTGGAGGAAGAGAAAAATATTGAACTTTTGCAATCTATATTCCAACTGCCGGTAAAAGTTCAGGTACAGTCAGTAAAATTGCAGAAAGCCGAACATTTTGTAGAGATCAATAATAATACCGGACGGCTTCAGGCAAGAGAAATTGAAACCTTTACCGGATTGGACAGTTTACTGTACTATCCCTATCAATGGACCTTCCGCTATGTTCTGGGATTGAATAACTCCTCCATCCTGAGCATTGTAAAACAGGAAACACTCAAAGGCAATCTTGCTCACAGTGCTTTTGAAAAAATATTTAATGAGATAAAAAGAAGTGCAGTTCATTGGGACAAAAATGAAGTGCAGCAATGGATGGAAAAGGAAATTCCAAACCTCTTTGAACGTGAAGGAGCAGTATTACTCATGTATGGTCAGGAAGCAGAAAGGCGGGCATTCATCAATTTAATGAAACATTCGGCCTGGTCACTCATTTCTGCCATTCAGGAAAATGGCTGGAGCATTGAGGCCACTGAAGAAGAAATCAGCGGAGAACTCGGCAATCAGCAGTTAAAAGGCAAAGCCGACCTGATTCTCAAAAGAGGCGAAGAAACAGCAGTTGTTGACCTAAAATTCAGAAGTGCAGAACGCTACAAGGAATTAATCAGGGACAAAGAAGACCTTCAGTTGGTCATTTACTCCCGTTTTGCCACAAAATCTGAAGATTGGGCACATACCGCCTATTTTATCATCAGCAATGCGAAGCTGCTTGCAAGGAACAATGCAGCCTTTAAAGAAGCGGAAACATTGATGCCCAATGAGGATTATAAAACAGTAAATGAACAGATTTGGGACAAAATGCATCGAACCTATGAATGGCGTTTGAGTCAGATAGTGGAGGGTAAAATTGAAATCCGAAATAAAGAAACCATTAAACAACTGGAAGAGGTATATAAAGAGCTTGACCTGCTGTCCATGCTTGAAATGTCTACAGAGGCTCCATATTATGATATCTATCAGGTGCTTGTCGGTTCGGGGCTGACTTACACAAAATAATAAAAAAACTGAGCCGGCAACCTTAATAAAGTTACCGGCTCGATTTATATTTTTTTAGTATAACAATAGAAGATCAATTACTTATCTCCTGTGTCCTTTTTAGATTTATTGTATTTACGTGGTTCTTTCTCTTGAACTGGCTCAATTTTATCCTTGGACTTTTTTAAATCAACCGGCACAGTTTTTTTCTTGTACTCCTTTACAGTACCCGTTTCTGTCTTTTCCCAAGGCTCTTTTGAGCTAGTCTTTTTCTTAAATTCTTTTACAGAACCTGTTTCAGCCTTTTCCCAAGGTTTTTTTGAATTTACTGACTCAGTTTTTTTCTTGTACTCTTTTACAGAACCTGTTTCAGCCTTTTCCCAAGGTTTTGAGTTGGACTTTTTCTTGTACTCTTTTACCTCACCTGTTTCTGTCTTTTCCCAGGGCTTTTTTGAGTAAGCAGATTCAATTTTTTTCTTTAATTCCTTTCCTTGCCCCACTTCTATTCCACCTCTTGGTTTTTTTTCAGAATAAGGACCGGTTTTTTTCTTAGTCTCTTTTACAATCGGAGCTTCAGTTTTTTTATCTGGATCTTTCATCATGTATTTCAATACATTCACCTCACTTTCAGTCAGTTGACGGCATTTTCCTACCGGAAGATTCTTTTTGGTGAGCATAGCATAGCGGCTGCGGTCCAATTTTTTAACCTCATAGCCTAAATGTTCAAATATACGGCGAACAATGCGGTTACGGCCAATATGTATTTGAATACCAACTACATTCATTCTCTTGCCCTCAATAAAGGATATATCATCAACAGGAGCGGGTCCGTCTTCGAGAACCAAAGTATTTTTGATCAGCTCTAAATGTTCTTCTTCGAGCGGTTTATCGAGTGTGGCCTGATAAATTTTGATAACCTCAAACTTAGGGTGCGCAAGCTTTTGTGCCAATTCCCCATCATTCGTCAGCATCAGCAGACCGGTGGTGTTGCGGTCGAGACGACCGACAGGATAAACGCGTTCTTTTGTATATTCCTTTACCAGATCAAGTACGGTTCTGCGGTCACGCTCATCTTCAAGGGTACTGATAACGTTGTGGGGTTTATTCATCAGCAGATAAATAAACTTTTTAACGGTTTTCAATACTTTACCGTCGAAGACAACTTCATCGGTTGGCTGAACACGATAGCCCATTTCTTTCACGACTTCACCGTTTACTTTCACCCTGCCCTCTTTGATGATTTCATCGGATTTTCGGCGTGATGCTACTCCTGAATGGGAGAGAAATCTGTTAAGACGCATATCAGATTCATCCAGCTGTTCCGGTTCCTGATTGATTTCAGTGTTTTCCTTTGGCTTTTTATCGCGACGGAAGGTACCTTTATATTTTTTTTCCATATTAGTTTATTATTTTTCTTCATCATCGTCCGATTCCTGAATTCCGATCTGATTTTCTTCAGGTTGCAATTCTTTTAATTTTGGCAGATCCTGAAGAGATGAGAGCCCAAAATGTTCCATAAATTTATCGCTTGTACCATATAGCAAAGGTCTGCCCGGTTCTTTGGAACGGCCTTTTATCTGAACCAGTTCTTTTTCGAGCAATTTCTGCACGGCATAGTCGCAGTTCACACCTCTAATTTTTTCTACCTCGCCTTTTGAAACAGGTTGCTGATAAGCAATTACAGCAAGGGTTTCAAGTGCAGAACGGGAGAGTTTTTTATTGCTTTTCTGTTTTAGCATCATACCCACTACATCATAAAACTCACTTTTTGTGAGAAACTGATATCCGCTGCCTATATTGACAATTTCAAAACTATAGGCATCGCTGTTATATTTTAATTGCAGCCGTAGTACAATTGTGTCAACAGCCTCTTTTTGGAAGGGGGTTTTAAACAATGACTCAAGACAGCTTCTAATTTCTTCGTTGCTGATCGGAACTTCAGCAGCGAAAATAAGTGCCTCAACATATAAATCCAACTGTTCCATATTCTATATTCTATAAAATACTTTATTATTCATTACAAACAGCTTAGGCATTTCAAATATTTACAGACTAAAAAATAGATTCATATATACTTAAACACCTTTTACGCAAATTTCAATGCAAAGGTAGCAGTTTTTCATTAAAAGACTCACAAAATGAAACAGTTTAGGTCCCAGATTGGTGATTTAACTCACTTTCTAAACAAATTTGATTTAAAAAACATACCAGAATCGGATATTTTTTCTAACTTTCGCATCGACAAGGATATTCATTAACGTTTTTAATAAATCTTTTCCCCTATGACTAACTTTGAAAAAGTCAAAACTTATCTTCTGGAGATGGGACATGAAATCACCCATGAAAATGCTGAGGATAGTCTTTTTATCGTTCAGAATGAAGGCAAAGGCATCTGCAACATGGTTTTAGACTGCGAAGGAGATGTGCTTATTATGGAGCAGCACATTTTGGATCTTAAACATCACAGCGAATCAATCTATAAAAGATTGCTTCAATTAAACCGTACTCTAGTTCATGGAGCATTTGTTTTGGATGATACAGGAATTAAAGTTCTTTACCGTGACACTTTAGCTTTAGAAAACCTTGACAGAAATGAATTGGATTCTACTTTCTCGTCTTTGGCTATTACTTTGGTTGAAAATTCAGATGAATTTATGGGACTTGCTGCAAAAAAGTAGGGCACTTTTCACTTTAATCCTTATTAATTTTTATTTTTGTTTCACATTAAATCACAACTTAAAAAACTCATAAGCTATGTGGCAACTAATTAAGCGTTTGTTCCGCATCGGTAAAGCAGAAGCAAATGCCGCTCTCGATAAACTGGAAAGCCCTATCAAAATGACACAACAGGGAATCCGTGACCTCAAAGTAGATCTGGACAAAAGCATGCAAAGCCTTGCCGAAGTAAAAGCAATCGCAATCCGTACCGGACGCGAAGTAGAAACTTACAAAGGCAATTCCGATGATTACGAGAAAAAAGCAATGGCACTCCTCAAACAGGGCCAATCTGGTCAAATGGATATGGCAGAAGCTGAGCGTCTTGCAACTGAAGCACTCGCACGTCGCGAAGAAAATCTGAAATTGTATCAGGTTGCCCTTCAAAACAAACAAAAATATGACGGTATGGTGACCAATATGGAAGGTAAAATCCGCCAGTTGAAAAGCCAAATCGCAAAATGGGAGAACGAACTCCGTACGCTCGAAGCCCGCGATAAAGTGAGCAAAGCGACTGTCAAAATGAACAAAACACTTACAAATATCGATTCTTCAGGCACTATGGCTATGTTGGAGCGTATGAAAGATAAAGTTGACGAACAGGAAGCATTGGCTGAAGCTTATGGTGAAATGGCCAATGAAACCAAAACTATTGATGATGAAATCGACAAAGCACTCAACAATCCTACAATTACAGCTTCTGCTGCATTGGAAGATATGAAACGCAAAATGGGTCTTATCAAAGAAGAAAAAATTGAAATCAAAGAGAAAAGCGACGTTACCATCAAAATTGAAGTTGATGAGAAAAAAGAGGGCGGCATATAATTAGCCTGTTCTTTTCGCTTAAATATACAAAGCAGCACCCCCGGTGCTGCTTTTTTTTTCACATTTCATTCTGAGCATAAAACCAAGCTTACCATGAATAAATTTACACAATACCTCAGTGTACTTCTGTTGGCTTTTGGCCTTCAATCTCCGCTTTTTGCACAGCATCCCACTCCTATCGATATGCTGTATCAGCCGCTCGATGACTTCTTTCGGTTTTCAGGTGCCGGTGGCGGCAGTCTTTATGGCCTATTCAAACCTTCGGGCGCCGCATCTGGAATTTTAAGTTTAGACGGCAATTTCAACCTCAAAGAAAAAGTGGAAAAAGCGAAACGTAAGATAAATACGCTTTCTGTAAATTTTAAAATTCACCCCTTCATAAATACGCTAATCGAAAGTGGTGATTCGATGGATGTGCGCCGTTTTGCTTTTCAGGATAATGATTTCCGAATGCAATTTGGTGCACGACTCACAAGACTGAAAGAAAACGAAAAAATGCCGAATTTTGGTTTCAAAAGCTTTGCTCAGGGTTTTGTAGACCTTATTGTGGTACCCTATCAGGTGGCCAATTCTGTAAATGCAACTCAAAATAAAGGCTTTACCACACTCAGTTTTAATGCAGGCGGCAAATTTGGGATTATCACCAAATTTATGGACGGCAATTTCGGCATTACTGCTAATCCACAAATAGACATGCTTTTCATCCTCGATGGTGGAGACAGCAAGGCATTGGAAGAAGTAACCATCAGAAATGTAAGTACAACCGTATTGGATGCAATGCCGCGCAGTGCACGCGGTTATGTTGCAGGTGGACTAAAAATTGAAATTCCGCTGAATGATTTTATGATTTCTTTTGATATCAGACGCTATTTCAAATTGGGCAGCGGTGCTGAATTGGAAGGATTAACCAATAATACTTTATTTTCTATTGGAGGTATTGCTATGGGCAGTATTTTCAAAAACAGAAGCAAAAAAAAGGATAAACCAAAAGACCGTTAAATTCTTCTCATATTCTTTCATTCTCTAAGCATTCAATCTTTTATCTTTTATTCATATGTTGACAGTCACCCCTTATATATTTTTCACAGGTAAAGGCGGGGTCGGAAAAACTACTCTGGCCTGTGCTACCGCTGTAGCCTTGGCTGACTCCGGAAAAACAGTGCTGCTCGTTAGTACTGATCCTGCATCAAACTTACACGATGTACTTGATTCAAAAGTAGATGAGGAAATCCGTGCCGTAAAAGGTTTGCCAAAACTGTATGCTGTCAATATAAATCCAGAAAAATCTGCTGAAAACTACAGAAGCAGGGTTATAGATCCGCTTGTCGGTAAACTTCCGGAAGTAGAAATCAAAAAAATCAGGGAAGAACTTTCAGGTGCCTGTACTACTGAAATTGCCTCTTTCGATGAGTTCTCCCGATTTATTGCAGAAGAAGAAAATAAAAAATATGATATAGTTATTTTCGACACAGCCCCTACCGGTCATACTTTGCGCCTTTTGGAATTGCCCTCAGCATGGGATGAATTTGTGGACACTAATCCGGGGGGCGCCTCCTGTCTTGGACCTTCTTCCGCCTTGCAAAGCAGTCACAGCAGATATAAAAAAGTATTGAATAAACTCTGCGATGCTAGAGAGACAACCGTTTACCTGGTAGCAAGAGCAGACATGCCTTCTCTGAGAGAAGCGGCCCGCAGTTCTGCTGAAATAAAAGAAATGGGCATGAGCAATCAGCAACTGCTCATTAATGGCATTTTCAAAGCAGTAGATAAAACAGATCATTTTGCAATGAAAATTCAAAAAATGGCAGAAAAGCAACTAAATCAGTTGCCCACTTCTATTCTTGATTTACCATTGAACAGCTATCCGCTTCTACCTTACAATATCCTTGGTTTAGAAAAACTTAGATCCATTTTTGATATGAATCTGCAGGCAAATTTATCTGAGGAAAGTCTTAAATCACAGAAAATAGCCACATATAATATTGATGATATTAAATCTTTGACAAATGAACTTTCTAAAGATAAAACAAGTGGTCTGATTATGACTATGGGCAAAGGAGGCGTGGGTAAAACGTTGACTGCCGCAGCAATTGCCGTACTGTTAGCACAAAAAGGACATCAGGTACTGCTGACAACTACAGACCCTGCCGCTCATATCCATTTCTTTTTGGACCAACTCAAGGAACTGCCTCCAAGTCTCAGTATAGAACAAATTAACCCCAAAGCAGAAACAGATGCCTATATTGAAAAAATCATGGCACACAAAGGCAAAGACCGGAGCGAAGAGGATAAAAAACTTCTGTTGGAAGATCTTAAATCCCCCTGTACTGAAGAAGTTGCTGTTTTTCATGCCTTTTCTAAAGCGATTCAAAAAGCCCTCAGACAGTTTGTTGTCATAGATACAGCCCCAACCGGACATACCCTGCTCCTTTTGGATACAGCAGGCAGTTATCACAAAGAAATAATGAAAAAATCTATAGGTTTGGGAAGGGTTTCAACACCTTACATGGCACTTCAGGATGCAGATTTTGCAAAAATATTACTCGTTGCATTACCGGAAATAACGCCCATGCACGAAGCAGATGCATTGCAAAAAGACCTCAATAGAGCGGGAATTAAACCTTTTGCATGGGTAATAAATCAATGCTTGTCCGCAGTGCCAGGTATCAAAGATCCAATACTTCGAAGCCGTGCAGCAGCAGAATCAAAAGTAATAGAACAGATAAAAGAATCGCTGAGCGACAGGACATACGGTATTCCCTATTTGCCGGAAGAGCAGCTCTTACCTGCTTTAATTGATTTTCTTGAAAAGTAACCTACTCAATTTTATTTTTATTAAACCCCAATCAACTTTGGCCACCTCAGCTTTTCAACAGAATAAAAATAAAAAAACGCCTAATTCGGATAAAAAACCGGGGCAATTCAATCTGCCGCTGAAATGGCTTTTTATCGTATTTCTGACAATCCTGTTGGTGAATTATCTGGGCATGAATTACTTTTTCCCAAAAGAAGAGACCAGCAGAATCCCCTATACTGTTTTTAAAGAAGAGGTAAAAAAAGGTAATGTAAAGGCCATTTACGGCAAAGGTGAGCTTATCAGCGGCCGTTTTGAAAAAGAAGTACCATTTGCTCCTGTTATCAACAGTAAATTTGAGCGCGGAGACAGTGTTAAAGTACAAAACTTCAGTACCATTCTGCCTTCCTTTGCAGATGATGGGTTAGAAATACTGCTGCTTGATCAGAAAATCGAAATATTGGCAGAGCCGATTGCAGAAGGAAGCAGTATCATCATGACCATATTGGGATATTTTGGCCCAATTTTACTGCTTATCCTGTTTTATATTTGGATGTACCGAAATTCGGCCAAACAAAGCGGTTTTGGCGGTATGATGGGCATCGGACAAAGCAAGGCCAAGAGATTTGATAAAGAAACATCGGAACAGGTGACCTTTGATGATGTTGCAGGTATCGATGAGGCAGAGAATGAACTGGTGGAAATTGTCGATTTTCTTAGAAATCCCAATAAATATACCCGACTTGGCGGTACAGCCCCTAAAGGAGTGCTGCTTGTAGGAGCGCCGGGTACCGGAAAAACGCTATTGGCCAGAGCTGTTGCAGGAGAATCGGGTGTACCTTTCTTCTCGATGAGTGCCTCAGAATTTGTAGAAATGATTGTAGGTGTTGGTGCGGCAAGGGTTAGGGACCTATTCAAACAGGCCCGTGAGAATGCTCCCGCCATCATCTTTATCGATGAATTGGATTCCATCGGCAGGGCTCGAGGCCAATATATAAACGGCGGAGGCAGTGAACAGGAACAGACACTCAATCAGATTTTGACGGAGATGGACGGCTTTTCAAGCAAAGAAGGCATTATCGTCCTGGCTGCTACCAATCAGCCTGATATTTTGGACAAGGCGCTGCTTCGAGCCGGACGTTTCGACCGAAGAGTGGTGGTGAATGCTCCCGATAAAACCGGACGGATAGCTATTTTGAAAGTACATACCAGAAAAGTGCCCTTGGAAGAAAATTTCAACTTCAATGAAATTGCCGCTGCAACACCGGGTTTTACGGGTGCCGACCTCAAAAATCTTGTAAATGAGGCTGCTTTGCTGGCAGCGCATCACGATGCTGAATTTGTTACAATTAAGGATTTCATGGCCGCACTTGAAAAAATAGTACTGGGCCCTGAAAGACCTATTCTTTTATCACCACAAGATCGCGAACGCATTGCTTACCACGAAAGCGGTCATGCCATTTTGGGACTGGTTGTTGCCGGCGCCGATCCGGTTAACCGAGTTTCCATTGTACCTCGCGGACAGGCACTTGGTGTTACTTATCAACGCCCGGTAAATGACCGCTACAATTATCCCGAACTATATTTGAGAGCCAGAATAATTGGGGTCTTGGGCGGACGCTCGGCTGAAGAGATTGTATTTGGAACCAAAACTACCGGTGCTGAAAATGATATTGAACAGGCGACTCAAATTGCCCGTAGCATGGTGACACGCTGGGGAATGAGTGAGGAACTGGGTATGGTGCAGTTGGGTCCCAAACAGAATGAATATCTGGGTGTTTCTTATGGCAATGAAAAACCTTTCAGCGAAGAAACGGCCAAAAAAATTGATGCCGCTGTGTTAAAAATTATCGGTGAATGCCATGAAGAGTCAAGACGTCTTTTAACTCTTTATAGAAAGCAGTTGGATGCTTTAGCTTATGCCCTACTCGACCGGGAGACCTTGGATGAGGAAGAGATTTTGACCGTTACAGGTCTACCG
This sequence comes from uncultured Bacteroidota bacterium, assembly GCA_903854205.1. Taxonomy (GTDB): domain Bacteria; phylum Bacteroidota; class Bacteroidia; order Chitinophagales; family Saprospiraceae; genus Saprospira. Next base: position 12,819 of record CAINVS010000116.1, read on the forward strand.
CCTGCACCGGAGCTGAAGGACGGAAAAATTTAACAACTTAATTTTCATAAAGAAAACCCCGAGGGAATCGATCGATCCTTCGGGGTCTTTTTTTTATTAATGCGCTTCGAACATTTTTACTTCGGTATCGAACTCTACATATTCAAAATCTTCCTGATTCATCCAATAGTCAGAGGTTATAATATTGCATTCACCCGATTCCTTATTGTAATCCATTTTCCAGACAATATGCTCTGCTTCAGCAAATTCCTTTTTGCCATGTAATTCATCATCATATAGTCTTCTGATGACATTTCTCGAGCTTAGACCATGTGAAAAAGCTTTCAGCAAAATTTCCTTTGTCAGCTCTACACCTTCGGGCAATTGCACCTGACACTTCATAAGTGTAAGTTTAATGGCAGGGAATTTACCATTGAAAGACTTGTACAAAAGTCGGTTGATGTGAAAAAAATCATCGTGCAGCGTAATATCAGGATACTCCTCAGCCATAGGCTCGGTACGCATATCGTAGGCCACCTGTTTAATCTGACCCTCTGTGAGTTTACCGGTCATTTTATAAGTCAAAACTATTTCCGCAGCCTTAACTGTATCAAAATCGCTTATAGCCATTTTCAGCATATCGAGCAGATCTCCATCTGAAATCTGATCGGCATCAGGAAAATTAAATTCACTCAAAAGTGCCCTAAAATCGGCATTTGTCCAGAAACCGGGAAGGTCCTGCACTGTTGAAAAACGTTCAATATTGATAGAAACTTTCATAGTGTTTATTTTTTATTCAACTAAAGTAGTGTTTTTTTTAATAAAGTACAAAGAATGAAACACAACAATTAAAATGATGTCCAGTATCAATAATGTATTGTATTTGTGTTATAGAAAAAATTTCTCAACCCTCCTGGATTTGTAGTATTGAAAATGAACTAATTATTCAAAACAGAAAATGTAATTCTACTATGAGAACAATTAAACTATTCCTCGAAATGCTGCTTATAGCATTTAATGTTCAGACTACAGATTATTACTCAACCGAAGATGGAGATTGGTCTGATCCTATTTGGTCCACAATGATTTGACAAATTTAGTAAACATTTGATTGTCATATTATTGGGAATTATAAGATTCAAAACCCTAATTCTTCGCGAAGTGAACCCAGAAGGCACTGCAGATAACTGCGGTGCTTTTTTAAATTAATTAAAAATTTGTGCCGGCCCTATTTCCAACACAACAATTTTCAGCAATGGAGACTGTTCTCTGAGGTGCAAAGCGGCGTTTAGTCATACTTTACCACTACCAACTCTAGTCTCGTCCATATTGCTAATAAAAGCATCCTTTCCCCAAAAGCTCAGTTCCACAGTTGTTTCTTCAAGATTTCAGGATAAAAATATTTTTTTTCAAAAAATATTAAAAAAAATCAAAAAACTGATGCAGCTCATCATCAGTGTTGACCGGCGTCATAGAAAACAGGAAATATGTGCCCTACTTTTGTATCATACAATAAGGAAAACA